>NZ_JAAHGT010000075.1:0-4730 GCF_010672385.1 Okeania sp. SIO2F4 | reverse complement strand
ATAGAAATTAGCAATCAGTAATTAGTTTGAAAATTGTATAGGGGACTTTAACTCCCGAATTTTAGCTGAATACTGAATGCTAGTAAAAAAATGGTTTGTTGATAGCTACCTTAGCAATAGCTATAGTTTTGTTAGAACCTATCCTGCTTCTATAGTGGATAACCCCTGTTTGTGATACCCATTTTTAGAAAGACAAGTGGGTTCAGTTGCTCCTATTGATGGATTGAGTTGAATATTTGGTTCGAGATTAACATTTAATGTTTCTCTTGCAGGTTGAGCGGATTTAATTTTCACTATCGGAGTAATTGTTACGGGAACCTTTAAGTTAATAGAAAACTCAAATTCACAGCCACAATCATGGGAATTATATGTAGACATAATTTGTCATCCTTTTGTGTTTTGTTTATCAGTAAGGAATGAGAATTAAATCAAGTACAGAACTTTTTTTCAGAATTCATACGGTATGGAACTTAGGCAATTTAACTTATGTAGATAATAAAATTCTCATTCCTAATCGAACATAAGTCGCTGTATTAAGAAGCTTAAGTTAATTCCAGTTTATGAGAAGGTTTAAACTGTCTTTAGTCTGTACACTTTTAAGACGATTCCAGAGAACCAATTCTGAATTTTTCGAGTTAGAGACCGTTTTTTCCAAAAGTCCTATCTAGTTAACTTCAGCAGATAGAAATTAGCAATCAGTAATTAGTTTGAAAATTGTATAGGGGACTTTAACTCCCGAATTTTAGCTGAATACTGAATGCTAGTAAAAAAATGGTTTGTTGATAGCTACCTTAGCAATAGCTATAGTTTTGTTAGAACCTATCCTGCTTCTATAGTGGATAACCCCTGTTTGTGATACCCATTTTTAGAAAGACAAGTGGGTTCAGTTGCTCCTATTGATGGATTGAGTTGAATATTTGGTTCGAGATTAACATTTAATGTTTCTCTTGCAGGTTGAGCGGATTTAATTTTCACTATCGGAGTAATTGTTACGGGAACCTTTAAGTTAATAGAAAACTCAAATTCACAGCCACAATCATGGGAATTATATGTAGACATAATTTGTCATCCTTTTGTGTTTTGTTTATCAGTAAGGAATGAGAATTAAATCAAGTACAGAACTTTTTTTCAGAATTCATACGGTATGGAACTTAGGCAATTTAACTTATGTAGATAATAAAATTCTCATTCCTAATCGAACATAAGTCGCTGTATTAAGAAGCTTAAGTTAATTCCAGTTTATGAGAAGGTTTAAACTGTCTTTAGTCTGTACACTTTTAAGACGATTCCAGAGAACCAATTCTGAATTTTTCGAGTTAGAGACCGTTTTTTCCAAAAGTCTTTCATTAATTGATAATTGATAATGGATAATTGATAATTACCTCTGGTTAAAACCGCTCTTGATTGAATATTGGGAAATTCAAGAGCACTTTTTTTCCCCTTAAAAGGGGAGGCTTTAAACCAGAATTAATTAATTAATTAATTAATAATTCGGGAACGAAATGTTAATGCACTTCATACCCTTGAAATTGCTTCCTTCCACTCCGTTCCAGTCGCTTCGGACGTAGTTTTCAATAATTAATAATTACCTCTTCTTAAAAACGGATAGGATTGGTTAAAAGGAAATTTTTTTCTTCTCTTGGTCGATTGGATATGGCGTTAGCGCAGCGGCTCTGTCAAGAGCGGGAAACCTCGCCATCCCATCCTGACGGAATGCTCCGCAAACGACCGCTTTTTTCTCCCTGAAAGGAGAGGCTTTAAACCTTAATTTTTCGGTAAATTTTCCCACCTACCTACTTATACCAATTCTCAAAAACTTTGCTATACTTGGAATTTATATTTCTAAATACTATTTATTGACGTGATATAAGTATTTAATAATATTTGTTATTTTTATGGTTATTTTGGCAGTTTCCAACTGCAGCATTACTTTTGAGAGATGGTATTATCCCTTAGTTCAGCAACGCCTAAAATGCGCCAAAGTTTGCCACATTAGTAACTATTCCTTCTAACTCCATAGCAAGTCAAATACTTATTTTATTGCTAGAGCAAAACTACGAGCTTACTACAGATTATTAAATATTACCCGCAGCAAGCAATCGTCTCTAACGCCACCTAATTTCGCATAGATAAACCAATTCGCTTCAACTTTTCATTTACTTCTAAAACTCGCACTTTTACTACTTGCCCAACTTTCACAACTTGCTTCGGATCTTTAACAAAATAATCTGCTAATTGAGAAATATGTATTAATCCATCTTGATGCACTCCCACATCAACAAATGCACCAAAATTTGCCACATTAGTAACTATTCCTTCTAACTCCATTCCTACTTCTAAATCGCTAATTTCTTTAATGCCTTCTCGAAAAGTTGCATACTTAAATTCTGCTCTGGGGTCGCGCCCTGGTTTTTCTAATTCACTGATAATATCTTTCAGGGTTGGTTCCCCAATTTTGTTAGTCACATACTTTTTTAAATCCAGAGATTTTATCCGATTAGATATTTGGTTAATCTGATTTATCGAGACGCCTAAATCTTGAGCGATCGCCTCAACTACTGAATAACTTTCTGGATGTACTGCCGTATTATCTAAAGGATTTTTACCACTACGAATCCGCAAAAATCCAGCACAAAGTTCAAAAGTTTTTCCACCTAATTTTGACACTTGTAAAATTTCCTGACGACTTTGAAAAGCTCCATTTTCATTCCGATATTTAACTAAATTTTTTGCCACAGTAGAACTCATACCAGAAACAAAAATCAACAGTTCTTTGGAGGCAGTATTCAAATCTACTCCCACATAATTCACACAACTTTCTACTGTCTCATCTAACTTTTTTTTCAACAACTTTTGGTCTACATCATGTTGATATTGACCGACTCCAATAGACTTCGGTTCTATTTTGACAAGTTCTGCTAAAGGGTCTTGTAAACGTCTGCCAATACTAATGGCTCCTCGAACTGTAATATCTAATTCTGGAAATTCTTCTATTGCTACTTTAGAAGCAGAATAAATTGAGGCTCCAGATTCATTAACTATAACTTTTATTGGCTTTTTATCCAAAGTCGAAATTACTTCAGTCATAAATTCATCAGTTTCTCTTCCTGCCGTACCATTACCAATAGCAATTAGTTCAATTTTGTACTTTTGAATTAACTGGTTAATCGTTGTAATAGCTTGTTGTTTTTTTGCTGCAGATTGATGGGGAAATATAGCTTGATATTTTAAGAATTTACCCGTTTCACCTAACACCGCAACTTTACACCCGGTTCTAAATCCTGGATCGATTCCTAAAGTTGGTTTCATTCCCGCAGGAGGAGATAATAATAATTCTCTAAGATTAGTTTCAAAAGTTTTAATTGACTCAATATCTGCCTCAGCTTTCTTTTGGGTTCTCACTTCATTTATCAGGGAATTTTTCATCAAACGATTAAAAGCATCTTTGAGCATTTCCTGATAAAAAAATCTGATTTCTTTAACTCTGGTGCGAATTTCTGAATCTGCCAAATAACCCAGAATAAACTCCCGGTCAAAATCCAGTTCTAAATTTAATACCCCTTCGGTTTCTCCTCGTAACAAAGCCAACATATTATGAGGAGCAATATCTTTAATATTTACCTGAAAATTTCGGTACATTTCAAATTTAGTCGTACCTTCTGGGTAATCATCTTTTATTTTGGAAGTAAAACAACCAGAGTTGAGAAAATATTCTCTAACATAAGTTCGTAACTCTGCCTTTTCTGCCACTGCTTCTGCCAAAATATCAGATGCTCCTTGCAAAGCATCTTCTACATTTTTGACACCTTTTTCCTCAACAATATATTTAACCGCTTCTTGTTCAATAGATATAATTTTTGCCTGGGGATGATTCAGAGATTTGATAAATTCTGCCAAAGGTTCTAAACCTTTTTCCCTAGCAATAGTTGCCCTAGTTCGGCGCTTAGGTTTATAGGGAAGATAAAGGTCTTCTAATTCTGTTTTTTGTAAACAAGACTCTATTTTTTCCTGTAATTCGTCCGTCAGTTTGCCAGTTTCAGCAATTGCTTTTAAAATTACCTTTTTTCTTTCTTCTAGTTCCTGAAGATAAGTAAATCTATCCCAAATATTCCGCAGTTGAATTTCATCAAGGGAGCCAGTATATTCTTTTCGATAACGAGCAACAAAGGGAATAGTTGCTCCTCCACTTAAAAGTTCCAGAGCATTTTTAATACTTTTAGGATTTATCTTTAATTCTTGAGCTAGGGTTTTATTGATGTCCAACATAAGCTATCTAGATAAATAGAATTTTTAATTATTTTATACCAAATATAAATCCTAAGTAGATTGTAATATTTTATCGTAAGGTTTTAGTTTCCAAACTCAAGGGAAAATGGGATGAGGTTTATTTTATTTTCAAGTTTCGTTCTCCCAACCCAAGGAAAAATTTGATTCGCTTCCCAGATTTTCTCCTAAAATTTCCTTCTCCTAAGCAGAACAAAATATGATTCGCTTGTCAGATTTTTTCCTAAAGTTTCCGTCTCCTAAGCAGAACTAAAATTCGATTCGGTTGCCAGATTTTCTCCTTAAGTTTACGTCTCCCAAACAAAAAAAATCGGATTCGGTTGCCAGATTTTCTCCTTAAGTTTACGTCTCAAAACCTAAGCAAAAACTTGATTCGGTTGCCAGATTTTTTCCTAAAGTTTACGTCTCAAAACCCAAGCAAAAATTTGATTCGGTTGCCAGATTTT
>NZ_JAAHGT010000749.1 GCF_010672385.1 Okeania sp. SIO2F4 | reverse complement strand
CTGGTTTAATTCCTTATGGTGCAACATTCTTGGTGTTCACTGACTATATGCGGAACTCTATCCGTTTATCTGCTTTAGCTGAAGCTGGTGTTATTTGGGTAATGACTCACGACTCTATTGCTTTGGGTGAAGACGGACCGACTCACCAACCAGTTGAGCATATTGCATCTTTACGTTTGATTCCACAATTACTTGTGATGCGTCCTGCGGATGGTAATGAAACTTCTGGTGCGTATAAGGTTGCGGTGGAAAAGGCTAAAGCAAGTCATCCTCAACCTACTTTGTTAGCATTATCTCGTCAAGGTTTACCTAATTTAGCTGGTAGTTCCATTGATGGAGTTGCTAAAGGTGCTTATATTATTAGTGATGGCGATGGTACTCCAGATATTATCTTAATTGGTACTGGTGGCGAAACTTACCAATGTGTTGATGCTGCAGAAAAACTCCGTACTGAAGGTAAGAAAGTGCGGGTGGTTTCTATGCCATGTTGGGAATTATTTGAAGAGCAAGATGCAGCTTATAAGGAGTCTGTGTTCCCTGCATCTGTGAAGAAGCGTTTGGCAGTGGAAGCAGGTGTTAGTTTTGGTTGGCATCGTTATGTGACTGATGAAGGTGCAACTTTGAGTGTTGATACTTTTGGTGCTTCTGCTCCTGGTGGTGTTGTTTTGGAGAAGTATGGTTTCACTGTTGATAACATTGTAGCTAAAGCTAGAGAAGTATTGGGTTAGTTTTGATGGTGGGTAAGCATTCAGCATTTAGCACTCAGCAGTCAGCTAGAGTTATAACTTTACAGGTAATAACTTTAAAGTTTTATAGTTGTCTTAATTTTAGTGCGTAGTGCTGTATCTACCTATTAGCTATCTCAAAATATCAATTATAATTAAGAGGTTCTCTAGAAATAGGGAACCCTTTAAATTTTTATAGCAATTCCCTTCAGTATTTTTCAGGATTGATTCTGGTTTTTATTAATAAAAAATAAGTTTGTTTTCTGTGATTTTACTATTGCTGAGGAAATATTTAGACAGTTATAATTACACTAATAAAAAATCTTTACTTAATAACAAGAAAAAATAGTTATGGATGAAGCTGTAAGAAAGATAGCAGGTGTAGGATTGCCTGGTGTTATACTTTTAATTGCAATAGCAACGACAGGTTTCAGTGGTGCTGCAGCAATTACAGCAGCATTAGCAATGTTAGGACCGGGTGGAATGATTGGTGGTGTTGTATTTTTGGGAATAATCGGACTTGCATCAGATGCACTGACAAAGTATGGGTTAGAAACTTTATTGAAAGGAGTTTATCTACAGAGAAAATCCGATGGTGAACCTTTATCAAATCTCTCTAAAGAAATTAATGGTTTACCAATTTTATTAGAACTTAAATTAATACTAAAAAATGCTATTGGAGCCTAAGAATTAAAATTAAAGCATAAGTCAATTTGCTTTTTATTGACTTGATTATCAACTATAATTAAAGAGGTTCTCTAGAAATAGGGAAACCTTTTAAATTTTTTTATATAATTGGAGGAAATGATGACTCAAGCTTCTGTAGAAAAAAATACAGCAATTAAAATAATTTCAGCAATAATTGACAGAGTAATGGAAAGTGAAAGTATTTATCAAGAATTAGATAAAAATCAACTCATTCAGAGTTTTTCTACATTATTAGATCGAGTCTAACCTCAAATGGTAATATCTCTAGATGATGAACGACTAACAAAGAAAGTTAGAGGCGTAATGTCAATAGAACTATTATCGACAATATTTGATAATTTTACTCCTGAACAAATAGAAATGTTTAATGCAGTGGTAGAAGGGAGATAAAATAAGGTGAGTTATCTACTAGATACAAATTTAGTTACTGCAATTTTGAAACAGAATAAAATAGCAACTGATAAATTTAAGCAGGTTAAATTTTTGGAAGAATATATATTTATCAGTTGCATTACCTATTATGAAATTAAAATAGGATTATTGTATGTCAATGCTACTAGGCAACTTTCTAAGTTTAACAAATTTTGTCAAGAAGTTACAATTTTATTCTTAGACAATTTATAAATTATTGAGAAAGCATCAGAAATTCACATAGATTTGAGAAGGAAAAGAAGACCTATTCAAGATGCCGATATACTCATTGCAGCAACGGCAATTATTCATAATTTAACTTTAGTTTCTAATGATTCTGATATGTCTAGAGTTGAGGGAATAAATTTAGAGAATTGGTTAGAAGTGGAATAGAATTAAAGAGATTTTTGCCCAAGTTATTAATATAATTAGGAATAACTAAGTTTGATAATTAATTTGAAGAAAGCAGTTTTAGTCATATCTTTAGTTGCATCTATTGCTTTACAAACTTTTGTCAAGAAGTTACAATTTTATTCTTAGACAATTTATAAATTATTGAGAAAGCATCAGAAATTCACATAGATTTGAGGCGAAAAGGTAGACTAATACAAGATGCTGATATACTCATTGTAGCAACGACAATTATTCATAATTTAACTTTAGTTTCTAATGATTCTGATATGTCTAGGGTAGAGGGAATAAATTTAGAGAATTGGTTAGACGTGGAATGGAATTAAAGATATTTTTTCCAAAGTTATTAATATAAAGTTTTCGTAGTGCGTGCATCTTGCCCGCGACTGGTCTATCTTACTAATATGAAGCTGTAATCTAGAGATGTCAAAATTAATAAAAAATTGGTCGGTAAGTCGTTATCAAGTTTTTAATACTTGTGAGCGACGGTACTATTTTGAATACCTTTCAAATGCAAGAATTAACAGTCGTGATTCTTTTTTGAGAGAAATAGGATTCTTAAAAAAACTCACAAATATTCCTATGTGGAAAGGAGAAATTTTTCATTCAATAGTTGCTGAATCTCTTCAAATACTGAAAGATGGAAGTTCTGTATTATCACAAAATTGGCGTAGTGAACTTGAGGATAAAATAAATCAAGAGTGGAATTTTTCTGAAAGCAAAGCATTTCGTGAAGACCGTAAAAATCTTGGTGAAAATGGTAAGATAGTACTCTTTGAGCATGAATATAATGAAGAAATAAAAGAACAAAATCCTAGAGAAATTTTCACCTCAGTTGAAGCATGGGTTAATCAATTTTTCAATTGGGTAGAAGAAAATAATTTGAAGCAACTATTACAAAATGCCAAGAAAGTTTGGATTGAACCTAAAATTCATGGTCGCAATGCACCTGGTTTTAAGGTTGACGAGATTGATGTGATTGCTAAAGTAGATTTAGCATTAATTACAAAAGACGGTAAGTTTAAAATATTTGATTGGAAAACGGGTAATTCTTCATTAAAAAAGTCGCGACAATTTTCCCAAGCTGAGTTTCAAATAGGAGTTTACCAACTTTGGCCTCACTTGACGTTAAAATATTCTTTGGAAGTAATTGAGGCTCATTTAGTTGGCTTTGGAAATAATTCGGTACAACATGAAATTCATCATATAAATTGGGAAAAAAAAGAAAAAATACTGAGTTTAGTGCGTCAGAGTATTGCTCAACTTAAACGCTTTCATAATCCAGAGCCAGGAGTTGAATTTTCATTAGAAGATTTTGACTTTGCTAGTAATAAAAATGCTTGTAAATTATGTAAGTTTAAAAGGTTATGTCAAAAGGAACTTGAAACATGAATCAATCAACAGAAATGCGATATATTGGTGCAACTTTATACCCTTTATTAGGTGTTGAAAAAGAAGTCTATCGTTTCCGGATACTTAAAGTAACTGAAAAGATTCCTAAAGATAATAATCAATCAATTCGCCTTCAAAGATGGGCGGATAAATTATGGCGAGAAGAACTATTTTGTCCTGTTTATCCGACTAAACGTTTTGGTTATCCAGCTTTTCTAATTCCTGATGGAAATAGTCCAGAAGCAGGAAAGAGATTTGAAATAAAAGATGTACCTGATAAAGTTTATTTTATCGAAGTGACAGAAGAAACTTTGGATGTGAAAATTGAAGATGCTATTGGTAAAGAAAGAGAACTTGTTTGTAGGATGTTAGAAAGACCTTTTACAGACAAATTCAAGACTCTTGACGATAAGTTTTGGCGTTCAAATTGGACATTATTTTTTAATCAAATTCCGGAAAATGAAGGTGTAAATAAAGATATTGTCAATGCTTACCGTGGTTTCAAATTTGGTGTTGTTTATTTAGAGGGTGATGGGTTTTACTTTGCTGCGGATATACGAACCAGATATGTTGGTAAAAAATCTTTAGCAGATTATACAGATAATGAAAAAAATGAGATTCTCCAAGAACATACAGATTTAACTATTAATGATGAAAAAAGAGCTTTTTTCCTTCGTGATAATGGAACAAAAAAAATTCCTTGTCGTTATGTAGGTACTACAGGAAAAACTATAGATAAATACAGTGTTAAGGATTTGGGTAAGACTGTTTATGAATATTATCGCCAAAATTATCCACAACTTAAAATATCTCCTCACGAGGAGGCAGTTTTTGTAAAAGATCGTTTGGAGAAAGATAAATTTATAGCTGTTCCTATTTCACGTCTTTTTCCAATTTTTACAACGGAGTATGAAGGATTACGAAAATGCTCTATTCCTCCTCAACTTAGTCCAGATCAACGAGTTAAGATAATTTCTAGTTTTATCAATGAATTATCTGGTGTGGAGTATGAAAATAAACCAGTTGAAATTAAACAAGAATATTTCAAAAGAGAAAGAACAGTTTTTATTCCTCCAAATTTAGAGTATGGTAGTGGTGAACTTCTTCAAGCTTTTCCCAATTCAAATAATTTCCATACAACGAGTAAAATTTTTGATGATAAGGTAACACAATGGTAGCACAATGTTTTGTTAAGCATTTACAACCAAATACTTATGACCAAAGATTTCTGTAAATCATTCGCCG
>NZ_JAAHGT010000748.1 GCF_010672385.1 Okeania sp. SIO2F4 | reverse complement strand
CTAAAAGTGCTGTAATTACTAAAGGTAAACCGAAATAACCTCTAATATTCGGGAATCTCTCAACCTCAAAGATATATTTAAAACAGTTGTAGAAGAAGTGAGATATGCTTTACAAACAGACAGAGTAATAGTATATAAATTTGATAAAAATTGGCAAGGCAAAGTCATTGCCGAATCAGTAGACATGGAATGGCCAGAAGCCCTGGGGGCCGAAATAACTGACCCTTGTTTTGCTGACCGTTATGTAGAATTTTATCAAAAAGGGCGGGTAAAGGCGATCGCTGATATCTACGAAGCGGGATTAACTGATTGTCACATTGGTCAACTCGAACCCTTTGCCGTCAGAGCAAATTTAGTTGCCCCCATTCTTGCAAGCGGAGAATTAATGGGTTTATTAATAGCTCATCATTGCGCTGAACCCCGAGAATGGATAGAATCAGAAATCGAATTTTTCCAGCAACTAGTAATTCAAGTAGGTTACGCTGTAGACCAAGCCTTACTATTAGAAAAACAACAGGAAGCTACCCAACAAGCTCAAAAATTAAATTACATCAACGCTGAAATTCGTAAATCTCTAAATCTTAAAGACATATTAGTTACTACAGTCGAAGAAACTCGCAGTGCTTTAAACTCAGACCGAGTAGTAGTCTACGAATTTGATAGTGAATGGAAAGGCACAGTCATTGCCGAATCAGTTGGCAGTAAGTGGCCAAAAGCCTTCGGAGCAGAAATTGCTGACCCCTGTTTTGCTGACCGTTATGTACAATCTTATCAACAAGGGCGAGTTCAGGCTACAGAAAATATTTATGAAGCGGGATTAACTGATTGTTATATTGGTCAACTCGAACCCTTTGAGGTCAAAGCTAACTTAGTGGCTCCCATTGTAGTAGAGAAGAGACTGCAAGGTCTGTTGATTGCTCACCAATGTTCTGGCCCTAGAGATTGGACAGAATTAGAAATAGACTTGATCCAGAAAGTTGCTATTCAAGTGGGGTACGCTCTAGAGCAAGCATACTTATTAGAAAAGCAACAAGCTGCAGCTAAACAAGCTCGATTATTAAACGAAATTTCCAACAGTCTGCGCAGAAGCACCAACACTGAAGCAGTTTTTGATCTTGTCATTGAAGAAGCTCGTAATACTCTAGGAGCAGACCGCGCCATAATCTATCAATTTGATGAGCATATGATTGGTACAGTGGTAGCAGAATCTGTAGGCCAGGGTTGGACAGCTACTCTGGGTAAGAAAATAGCTGACCCTTGCTTTGCCAAAAATTTTAAACCTTATCTGCGCGGAAAAATTAACAAAATTGACAATATTAATAATCCTAGGATATCTGAGTGTTACTTAAAACTATTAGAACCCTTTGAAGTTAAAGCAAATATTATTGTTCCAATTCTACTAGAAGCAAAAGTATATGGTTTTTTGATTATTCATCAATGTTCTAAACCTCGAAGTTGGCAAGAATCAGAAATCAACTTTCTCAAACAGTTAGCTAGTCAAATCAGCACTGCCTTAGAACAAAAAAGACTTTTAGAACAGCAAAAAGTCGCGACCGAACAAGCACGACGCTTGAATGAAATTAGCTCATTGATTCGGGAGTCCTTAAATGAACAGGATATTTTTAACACAGTAGTGGTGGAGACTCGCCAAGTGTTGGCAGCAGACCGAGTGATGATTTATAAGTTAGATGATGACTACAATGGTACTGTTGTAGCTGAATCAGTAGATAGTATGTGGCCTACTGCTATGGGTAGTAAGCTGGATAGTAAATGTTTTAAGGAACATCATATTAAAGCTTATTTGCGAGGGCGAGTTAAGGTATTCAACGATCTCCACGACCCCTCTCAAACCATGATTGATGATGCTAAGAACACTGAATGTTACTTAAAAGATGCTGAACCTCTAGGAATTAAAGCGACCTTGACAGCTCCAATTATTATTGGCAAAAAGCTCTATGGTTTCTTTGTGACTAATCAATGTTCTGCTCCCCGGAACTGGAAAGACTCAGAAGTAGATTTCATTAAGCAGTTAGCAATTCAAATCGGTTTTGCAGTCGAACAGGAAAACCTGATAAAACAGCAAAAAACGACTGTAGAACGGTCTAAAAAACTGAATCAAATTAGCTTAAGGATTCGGGAATCTCTTGACATCGAACGCATTTTCCGTACAGGAGTAGAAGAGGCACTAAAATTAATAGAAGCTGACCGGGTGGTAGTTTATCGCTTTGATGAAGATTGGGATGGCAAGATTATTAGTGAGGCGGTAAGACAGGGATATATCAATATTGCAGATATGGAAACTGAGGTAACTTGTTTTCCGGCAGATTATGTGGAACCATATCGTCAAGGTCGGGTACAGGTTACACCAGATGTGAGTAAAGCAGGTTTAACAGCTTGCCATGAAGAGCAACTAGGAAAATGGCAAGTTAAAGCGAATATTGTAGTTCCGATTTTAGTTAACCAAAATCTTTATGGTTTACTAGGTGTGCATCAATGTTCCGAAACTCGCAACTGGTTAGAGTCAGATGTTGAGGTGTTTAAACAAGTAGCTTTACAGATAGGGTACGCTCTAGACCAGGCGCTTTTGTTACAAGAAATTGAACAAGCTCGCCAAAAAGCAGAAAATGTATCTATTAAGCAGCAACAGCAAAAAGAATTATTAGAAAGTCAGATAGAAACATTTTTGTCAGAAATTGAAAATTCTTTCGATGGGGATTTGACAGTACGAGCTGCTGTAACAACTGGGGTAATGGGAACTGTAGCTGACTTCTTTAATGCCACAATTGAAAACTTGCAGCAGTTAGTATTTCAGGTGCAGTCGGCAACCAATGTTGTGAGTTCGACCACAGAAAGTAATGAAACAGAAATTAAAAAGTTGTCTGGTGAAGCTCAACGCCAAGCTGAAGTAGTAGCGAATGCTCTTCAACAAATTCAGGTCATGGCTAATTCAGTGAAAGTAGTGGTAGCTAATTCTCAACAAGCAGAAGCTAAGGTGCAGCAGGCAAATAAGATTCTCCAAACCAGTGATGCTGCTATGAACCGGACTGTAGATGGGATTGTGGGAATTCAGAAAACAGTGGAGGCGACTGCCCGGAAGGTTAAAATTTTAGGGGAAACTTCTAAGAAGATTTCCCGGGTACTGAGTTTGATTAATGATTTGGCAAATCAAACAAATGTTTTGGCATTGAATGCTTCGGTAGAGGCAACTAGGGCAGGGCAAGATGACCAAGGATTTGCGACAGTTGCTAGTGAAGTACGTTCTCTGGCAGAGCAGTCAGCTAGTGCTACTCAGGAAATAGAGCAAATTGTTGAGGAGATTCAATCTGGCACCAGTGAAGTTATCAAAGCAATGATAGTTGGGCGAAAGCGGGTAATGATTGGTACTCAATTAGTTAAGGGGGCACGAAAATCTCTGACAAATGTGTTGGATGTGAGTGGAAAGATTGGTGAGTTGGTAGAGGAGATTACTGTTTCTGCTAATACTCAAGCTGATACTTCTGACGCACTATCGAAAACAATGGAGGAAGTGGCGGCGATCGCTAATCAAACTTCTGAACAATCTATGACTGTAGCAGATTCTTTTGCTAAGTTACTAGCAGTTGCTGGAGATTTAGAAAAGAATGTTGCTGAGTTTAAGGTGAATTAGGATTTGTAAGTATAAACTTGGATAGTGTTATCTGGAGACCAAGGTGAAATTTTGTAGGGGTTTGGTAGCCAAACCCCTACAATTAGTTATGGTTTATGTATAGAATCAATTTGGTATCTTTGCACGCGGTATGTGCTTTTGGCATAGATAGGAGTCATATCATGCCCGCTTGAATAGTTATATTTTGGTGAAAGGAAGGCAGAAGGCAGAAGGCAGAAGGCAGAAGGCAGAAGGCAGAAGGCAGAAGTTTTTTGCCCATTTTGACCTTAATTTTATATACGCTCCGATGCTACCGGACATGATATCATACCAATTTTAAAAAAGAATGTTATGAATAATAAGAGGGATAAAATGATTTTACAGGAGATGTCCCTTTGACTAATAGGATAAGTTATGAACTAATAAATGGCATCGAAGTTATTCCCATACGACTCCTGACTCCTGTCTTCCCCTCCACCGGAGGGGTTAGGGGTGGGTTGACTCAAACAAAAATCCCCAAGCTATTTGTAGCAAACATTTATCACGCTTGGTATCAGGAGTCATAAGTCAGGGGGCTTGTAACTGTTGACTAAAATCTGGTATTATCTATAAAAATCTGGGATTATCTGTTTATGCTACTTGGATTCAAAACTGAACTCCGCCCCACAAAAGTGCAAAAAACGCTGCTAGCTAAACACGCTGGTGTAGCTAGGCACGCCTGGAATTGGGGATTATGGCTAACTAGAAATATCCTTACTCACAATTGCAACAATCGTGATAGTAAACTTAAATTTCCGACGGCAAACGAATACGCATAAACTTTTAGTAGCAATAGTTAAGCCTAGTAACTCTTGGTATTATGAAGTGTCTAAAACTCCTCCTCAATATGCTTTGAGATATTTATCTCTAGCGAGTAAGCGTTGCTTTAGTAAAGTGTCGGGAGTGCCTAAATTCAAGAAAAAAGGTAGAGATGATAGTTTCACTCTAGATGGCTCAATATCAGTAGGCTTTAATCGCATAAAATTACCAAGGATCGGATGGGTGAAAACTTATGAAATTTTGCCAGATAATATTACCCCTAAGTCTGTAACTATCAGCCGAAAAGCCGACCGTTGGTTTATCAGTTTCAAAGTAGAGACAGCAACTCAGATTACTGAGAAATCAGTAGATGTAGTTGGTGTTGATTTAGGAATAAAATCATTAGCGACACTTTCAACTGGCGAGGTTTTTGTTGGTGCTAAATCTTATAGAAAGTTAGAAGCTAAAC
>NZ_JAAHGT010000747.1 GCF_010672385.1 Okeania sp. SIO2F4 | reverse complement strand
ATAAGGTAAACCTGCTTCCCAAAGAGCTAATAACTTGCCATTGTGAAAAGTTACACCATTATTGGCCACATTTTTATAGGGGCCATAGGGATTATTTATTTGAGGAGGTTCTAATCTGCCACTCCAGACGGCATAACCCAAGTCTTTTTCTACTTCAAATCCTCCCGTCCGTACATAGCGGTTCCGATATTCTGCCCTACCACCACTAATCCTTACCCCATGAAGCATTCCATCACCATCCATCCAATCATATTTACCTAGAGGCGCAAATTGAGGATTAGGGCCATTTCTCACATACATTCCTGACAAATCTCTAGGGAGTTCGCCTTTGATTTCTAGGTTTTCAGCAGTTATTTCTTTGCTGACTGGGGCAAAATTACCCATCAGATAGGGATTAAATTTTGTGGTAGTAGTCATTGGGACTTGCTCCTATAGAAAAAATTAAGGTTCTATTAACAGCTTATGACCACTTTTCCATTCTGTATAGTGTTATAATTCAAAAATTTTGTAAATTTGTACTCATCTGTATTTTCCTTTTTTTCTATCTTTTCTGCTGGCTACTTTTGTGATTCTCGATCAAAACTTTGGCTTTTATATCCGTGGTTTCCATCCTCCCTTTCAAAGCTATTCCCGAGAAGCAGGGAATGGGGAGATAAGGGTTTGGGGGGAGAATGAGCGCCGAATTAGACTATGCATGAAAAAAGAATTTTACGAATAATAAGCCAGATCAAGAGAATTTACAGTAGATGTCTCTTTGACTAATAGACATAGGCGTGAAAAAGATATAGATTTTTTGTGGCTAGTAGGGAACAGGGAACAGGGTATATATTTTCACGAAAAAGATACGAAAAATGATTTCGGAGAGTTAATTTTACAATTCTAGCTTGTCTTAAATAAAGAGCAAGTTTATTTTATAGAGAGGTCTAATTAAGATAAGTTATGAACTAATAAATGGTACTAAAGCTATTTATTCTGACTCTATCCTCCTGAATCAGTCCTCCTGACTCCTAACAAATCCCCTAGCTATTTGTATTCATTAATGGATAATGGATAATTGATAATTGATAATTACAAGAAGGTTTTAACCGCTCGGGAATTGAATATAAGGAATATTTTCTTTGTTTTCCCCTATCTAAGGGGAGGCTTCAAGGCACGAATTATTTAATTATTAATTTTTCGGTAAATATTTATTAAATTGGTATCATGGTTTGCAGAAAAAAAAACGTATTTTTAAATATATTTACTCTTCTCCAGAAGGCAACAGAAAATATATCTAATTCTTAGTTTGAGAGCAATCGTATTTGCTTGCCCACTTAAATTTTTTAAGAATATCACTACTTGTACACCACTACCCAATATTTAAAATAAATGGCTCCATTCAGAGTCAAAGCATTTACCATCTTCCCAAATTCTATTAGAGGCTAGACATTCTGCTTTGCTTTTAATCCAAGGAATTGATGTAGGAGATATCGCTCGATCTTCTTCAACTCCTGGGGGATATATACTTTGATTAGCCTCAACCCATTTCCCATATAAACGATACCCAATAAATCCTGTCAAAAATAACCCATCGGCACATAAAATGGTCAATATTAATATTTTTGAGATAGATTTAAGTTTTTTCTTCCTAAGCTGACGCTCAATACTAGAACGACCACCTTTAACCAAAGTATTTTCTGTGAACATTTCTACTCCTGAAAATCACAAACTATAGATATAAAACCTCAAAAGTCTAAATAAACTAGAAGGAATTGAGGTTATTAAAAATTAATAACTTGTATGTATAAATAGATATTAATGCTGAAATTATTTCAATAGCAAGTGGTTCTACGCAACTTCATCAAACCTTCATAATTAGTCTCAAGATTAATAATATTGGTCTTTCTACAAAAAAGGCTACAAAATTTTATCAGTTTTTATTGCTTTAAAATAAATAAAATCAAGATAATAATCAAATTATATATGGTGAAAAATTAAATTTATTTAACCCTAATGAACTGTTACTAATTTAAGTTTTTAGTAATTTATAATTGACTATTATTAGGAATGATCGGGGGATAAAGAAACGGATAATCGAGGGATAAAGAAACGGATAAAAATTTGATGTTTGATTTTATGTGTTGCGGATATACAGTTTTATTGATATCTAATATTATTTATATTGACAAGCATTAACAAGGAAACAGACCATGAGCAAAATTTAAGTATGTGTAGCAATATTTAAGTAAAAAAAATAAAGCCCAAAAATTTTACGAGGGTGTTTTAAATTCCTGTAGTTCTTTGTAGTCAAGGGTTTCAGATAAATTTATTCAAGATTGTATATGAAGTTTGTGCAAATTTGATCAACCCCTAATAACTTCATCAAAACTTCATAAAAATCGGAAATTTATCCACTCGAATGTTGGATTTACTTCCCTCATAAGGCAGGGTTTGATCATAAGCAATGGGAGAAAAGTGGAAATAGAGACTGGGAAATTACCCAAAATGGGTCATTAAAATATGGCAATCAGCACTCAGTGTTTCAGCTAGGAGAAAAGCATTTTCGTGGAGAAGCTGAGACTATTTTTGGCCATAAAATGCCTTTTGTCCACACTGCCTACAATTTTCAACACAAGTCAAATCGACGTAACAAGATTAAGCATCTATGATAGGCTTCCTTAGACCATATCTATTGTTACTGCAATATTTGTGGCGATCGTTGGAAGCGATCGCCTCACTAACATTTTTGTGTAATACCAAATTCATGCTTAGATAGTTATACCATTTCACAGAATTCAGAATTCAGAAGTTAGATTGGATAGGCTAAAAATTTTGACAATAGAAAGGTTTGAGGCAATTATTTGACATTTAAAGTTTGAAACTATTTGTGACATCTTTAAAGTGAATTGGTATTACAGTAAAATGATCGCAAAACTGTTAGTAATTTTGCGGTCTCCCACTCTTACAGAGCTGCTCCGAAGTGCGCCATATCCAATCGACCAATAGAAAAGAAAATATTCCTTATATTCAATTCCGTAACGGTTTTAACTAGAGGTAATTATCAATTATCTATTATCAATTAATGAACTCCTGACTGCTAAGAACAAAGTCACTGTAGCAATATTTTATGAAATTGGTGTAATGATTCTATTTATAGATTTCCTCTGAGATGATATAAGCTATAGAAATATATATAAATCTTCAATAATAATGAAAAATATTCCTCAATGGGAAAGTCAAACTGAGACTTCTGAGCTAGAGTATCCAGGTAAACCCATAGCAGTTAACTCCAGATTATATATAGAGCGATATCCTTGGGAGGAGCGAGCATATCAAGAAATTGCCCAACTAGGTAGTTTAATTAGGATTAGAGGGTGTAGAAAAATAGGCAAAGCTTCTTTTCTGCTACGATTAATTAATCATGCTCAAACTTTAGGATACCAGATTGTAACTATAGATTTCTTAGAAGTTGATACAAAAGTTTTTGAGAGTACAGATAAATTTTTACGTTGGTTTTGTCTTAATCTAGCGCGACGGCTAAAACTCACTCTAAATCTAGATGATTATTGGGATGAAGAACTAGGTTATAAGGTATCTTGTACTCTATATTTTGAAGAATTACTAGAGGAAATTTATACTTCTTTGGTTTTAATTTTTAAAGAAGTTAATTGTATTTTTGAACATCCTAATATTGCTCAAGATTTTTTGCCATTATTGCGATTTTGGCATGAACAAGCTCCCATAAAAGAAACTTGGAAAAAATTACGGTTAGTAGTAGTTTATGCAACTGAAGTTTATGTTTCATTAAGTGTAAATCAATCCCCATTTAATCTTGGTTTGGCTATTAAATTATCGGAGCTGACATCGGAACAAGTTAAAGATTTTGCTCAATGCTATGAACTGAATTTGCCAGACAAGCAAATAAAAAAATTGATGAATTTAGTAGGCGGACATCCTTATTTAATCCATGTGGCTTTAGACTCTCTATATCGTGAAAATTTAAGTTTCAAAGAATTGTTAAGAGATGCTCCTACTCAGGCAGGAATTTATAGGGATTATCTCCGCGGTTTGTGGGGGGTATTACAAAAGAAACCAAAAATAGCAAACGCATTTAAACAACTAATTACAAGATCGGAAAATATGGAATTAGAACCTGTTATTGCTTATCAATTAGAAAGTTTAGGATTAGTAAAATTAGATGGAAATATTTGTATTCCTGCCTGTCAATTATATCCTCTCTATTTTCAAGGGCAAAAATTAGGGGATACAAGTTATTCCACTTTGGACGATCGAACTAAATATAGAGATTACCAAGGTTCGCAATTATTGACTAATCTTCAGATGATTAAAGTCAGTAATCATGATTTTTTTAACTCCTGTATGCAAGTTGAGTGGCAGACCATGGCTGTTAACAATTCTCCTATTGCTTTGATTTTATCTGAAATAGATAATTATCAAATTTATAAAAATAAATATGGGGTTGAATTTACTAATTATTGTTTAGAAATAATTCGGGAAAATATTGAGGCGATTCTACGGGAGATTATAAATGTATATTTTAACAATGAAAATCAATATTTTATGATTATTTTGCCTAATGCAGATGCTCAAACAGTAATGAAATTAGCAGAAATAATTTTACAAAGAATTCAAGAATTAACATTATCTCCTGACAGAGATATATTGACTAATTTTCCTAATTCAATTGTGACTATGAGTATAGGAGTTGCAGCTACAATTCCTAGCGATAAAAATGAAGCTAGTACACTGTTCTTCGCGGCAGATCAAGCCCTTTTAGAATCTAGTAAATATGGTAATTTTATTACTTTAAGTTCATTTTTAAATTATCAATCATAGTTCAATAGACCTCTGGTGGAAAAGAGGGTAAAGTAAGTAGATAGGCATAAATAAAGATTAAAATAAAAAA
>NZ_JAAHGT010000746.1 GCF_010672385.1 Okeania sp. SIO2F4 | reverse complement strand
ACTAGCGCGTCTAGACTAAAATTGTGGGTAAAACCTCCCCCCTCTCCTTGCAGGAGAGGGGTTGGGGGAGAGGTCTTCATTGACTGGCTCTTTACCCACATTTTAAACCTAGACGAGGTACTTACGGAAAGCTCCGCTTTTCATGTCGGCGACAGCCGAAACGACCGCTCTCAAGGGGAGATTTAGATATGGCTAGGTTTCTGATGCATCCCATCCTAAGGTCATGCTCCGCTTTCCGACCGCTTGTTTCTCCACGGCGAGTGAGAGGCTTTAAACCTTAATTATTCGGTAAGAAGAGGTAACTATTAGACATCTCCAAAAATTATCAAGCACTTACTGTAACTATCTTTTAGGGAGCGATGTAGCTGCCGCACTTGCTCCCTCCGCCAACGCCAGCTCCTCGAGATAGTCATTTTTTACGGGCTTTATAGTATTACAGATAGTTATTGTTAATTATTCACCATTTTTCTCTAGTTTTTCATTACTTTTTTTCAGAGCCAAAATTATTATTTATAATAATATTAATGCTCCTATTATTAATCTTACAAAACCACATATTGTTAAAATTACTTTTTCATAATTACTATCTTTTAATCTGAATCTTTCTCGTGCCGCTCTAAATATTTTTATCAGTCTTAATTACATGTTCTACAAATCTTATTTTTTGAGTTTTTTTTGATTCTCTTTCTTGACTTATTCTGACATTTTCTGGTTTATTTTTTTTGTTTGGCCTGTAAACTTTTTCCCCACCTTGATACCCTTTATATACTTGAAATATTTGTTCTCTATCCAACTTTTTTTGTGTTTTTTTGAATAACTTTATCTCACTTTATATATCTCTTTATCCTAACTATTTGTTCTCCCTTTTCTGTGATTACTATTTGATTTTTAAACGTATGACTTTTTTGCTTTTCTGACTAATATTTTTTCTGTTTTTGATCATTTTTAGGCGTTTCTCTATCCTGCTCTGTACTATCAACTCTCAATTCTATTTCTGTAAAAGCCTATGCATATCCATAAATATTCGTTTTCTTTTCCCGAGAATTCCTCTAGTAAACTAGATGGTAATAATTCCCTCAAAATATCTATCCAAAGCGCGAAAAATATTATTTGCTGTTGACTCACTAACTCGCTTAGATTGCTCCTAGTAGTTGAAATGTTGGTACATGATGCAAATAATATAAAGTCAACATTATCTCTTCTGCCTTGTTTAAAGACTTTTTTCTTCCTCCTCCTGCCTTGATTAATCTTTTTTCTTGGCTGGCGTTCGCTTGAGCGATGCGGAGCATTATCGCCTGTCTTTTTTCTATTCAACTTTTTGAGGATTTTCTATTAATTTTATTAGTTGTTCATTTGTAATACCAATCATTTTTTTTGTTTCTTTTGGATGGTTATAAATATATTCTAATACATTATTCATTTGGAAACAGGGTATATATAATTGGCGACTACAATTTTACCCTGATTTTTATTTTGGAGAGGTCTATTTGCCTACTTTAAGTGTAAAGGTTTGGTTAGCAAATCACTACCCTTTGATATAAACGCTGGGATTTTATAGCAGTTTTCATTAACATAAAATACAGAGATTTTGGCTTAAAGGCACTTATGCTGAACCTAGAGGGCAGAAGTTTTATAGTCAACATGAGTTAAAGCTTCTCTAATACAATTTTTATGTGAAGTTGCACAGAATTATGAAATTCATTAACCTTTCTGTCTGTATATACAGTCAACTCTTATTCAAACTTTATTCCATGCAACTTCATATTCATTTGTATGATACCTTGTCATATTCAAACCTTAATATAGGGTTTATCACCCTTTGTGAGGTACAGTTATCTTTTTCTTTCTATTCCCTATTTCCTATTATTTATTTTCCTCTGTAGCTGTTGCCTAAAACAAACGAATTTTTTACCTCGCTCCTGATTATAACTGTTATAAATGCAGCATTAAATTCCTCCCTTGAAAAGGGAGATACCTTCAACCCATTTTTTTGGGTAAATATTTTTTAATCAGATATTATTTTCATAAAAAATACCAGCAACTACAACTATGTTTTATTTACTTTAGTTATTTAATGAGCATCAACTATAAAACTACTTTTATAGAAACCGTATAAATCCTAAGTCCTACGGAAGTATCCTAGCCCACTCTGCTGTAAAATTAAAATAATTAGACTAGGAATTCCTTCTTCTACAAAAATTTACTATGTCAAAAGCTCATATTATTGGTTTAGGAAAATCAGGTGTTGCTGCTGCGCGACTGCTGAAAAAAAATGGTTGGGAAGTTGAATTGAGCGATCGCAATACTTCCGACTCCCTGCAGCAACAAAAACAGCAGTTAACTCAAGAGGGTATTACTGTTAAGTTGGATTATTCATTTGAACCAGAAACCTCTTTAGATTTAGTCGTTGTTAGTCCCGGTGTCCCCTGGGATATACCTGCATTGCAAAGGTCTAGAGAAACTGGAATTGAAACAATAGGGGAAATGGAATTAGCGTGGCGATATCTCAAGTCTTGCTCCTGGGTAGGTATTACTGGTACTAATGGCAAAACTACTACCACTGCTTTAACTGCTGCGATTTTTAAGACTGCCGGATTGTATGCTCCTGCCTGTGGTAATATCGGACATGCTGCTTGTGAATTAGCTTTATCAGCAACTCCCCTAGATTGGGTAATTGCAGAAGTCAGCAGTTATCAAATTGAGTCTTCCAAGACTTTGAGTCCACAAATTGGTGTATGGACTACTTTTACTCCTGACCATCTCAGTCGTCACTACAATCTAGAAAATTATTTTAACATTAAAGCTGGTTTATTAAATCGCTCTCAAATACAAATTCTTAATGGTGACGACTACTACCTGCGTCAAAATGCAATAAATCTTTGGCAGAATGCTTACTGGACAAGTACTCAGGGAAAAGCTAATTTGGTGGGGGATGTAGCTAAAGGAATTTATATTGAAGATGAATGGGTAGTAGCGTTGGGGGAAAGAATAATTCCTGTGGAGTCTCTACAAATGTTGGGAAATCATAATCAGCAGAATTTATTGATGGCAGTGGCAGTAGCGAAATTGGCAGGAATAGAAAAAGAGGCGATCGCTGAGGGGGTGAAAAACTTTTCTGGTGTACCCCACCGTTTGGAATATATTTGCAGTTGGAATGGAGTAGATTTTATTAATGATAGTAAAGCTACAAATTATGATGCAGCAGCAGTTGGTTTAAGAGCTGTACCAGCACCTGTATTATTAATTGCTGGTGGCAAAGCTAAAGAAGGTAACGATCATGATTGGTTGCGACAAATTAAGGAAAAAGTTGTTTTTGTTTTGTTAATTGGTGATGCTGCGGAGTTTTTAGCTAAGAGATTACAAAAGATTAATTTTCGTCATTATGAAATAGTAGAAAATATGGAAAGAGCGGTGATTAGAGGTGCAGCATTATCAAAAAAATATGATGCTAAAGTTGTGTTACTTTCTCCGGCTTGTGCGAGTTTTGACCAGTATCAAAATTTTGAACAAAGAGGAGACAATTTTCGGCAGTTATCTTTGGCATTGAATCAGAAAAAAAGGTAGATTTAGGTTTTAGATAGTAGGTGTTAAGTCTGGGGTTGTAGCTATTAGATTAAGTTGGTTAAATTAATGAAAAAAATTTTCATCTATCTTTTGAGTAACTCTCCTAAATACTTGGTCAGAAATAAAGTTAACTTTAAATTAGGACGAGTTAGATATCGGGAGTCATAATTCAGAATGGTTTGGAAAAATTTACTTCCTACAGTTATTTTAAGTTTAATTTTTTCTAGGTACTTAACTATTTCCTCTGGCCGAAGATTATTTAACAGAAGATTATCTAACAATTTAAGTTATGGGGCTTGATTTCAATAATATAGAAATAAACACAAAAAAAGGTTGATGATAATTATGTCAAGTTTAACAGTTAAAGATTTAGAAAAGTTGCAAATAGAGTACCCAGATTATGAGATGGAATTAGTAGGTGGGGAGATTATTGTTATGAGTGCTTCGGGTTGAGAATCAGATGAAATAGCAGCAGAAATAGTAGCTCAGTTACGCAACTGGGTAAGACCAAGAAAGTTAGGTAGAGTTATTGTTTCTAGTGGAGGTTTTCGCTTACCAAATTCAGATGAAGATATTCGCACTCCAGATGCTTCTTTTATTAGTGCAGAAAAATTACTCCGTCCTACAGAAGATTATATTAAGTTAGTTCCTGACCTAATTTTTGAAGTCAAATCTAAGAGTGATAAATTACCAAAATTACGTCAAAAAATACAAGAATTTATAGAGTTAGGAACTGTTGTCGGGGTGTTAGTAGATCCTCGGAGTCGCACAATGGAAGTTTATCGTTACCAACAAGAAAAAATTGTGCTGAAATATAGAGATTTTTTAGAAGTATAATAAATCTTACCAGGGTGGAAATTATCTCTAATTGAAGTATGGGCACTAGGGTTTGAGTAGGAATTTAGATTTGGCGCTGGTAAATGATTGTATAATTTTTAGTAGTCAGTAGTCAGTAGTTAAAACAGCTTTTTTCCTTACTATCAATCTTACTCCGATGCGAATTTCGTGCCTTATTTCACCAATGCCGAAAAATTAAACAACAAATTATAGAAAAAATTTAATGGAAGGAAAACAATTATCTTTATTTCCTGATTTTGAGTACCATCCGGCTCACGGGGTGACAAGGTAGCTGAAAGCTATATATAGAGGTGGACTTATCAAATAAGCTGAAGAATAGTTCAACTAAAATCCCACTATTATTGAGAATAGATGGGGGTGTGGTGCGTTCGCGGAGCGTTGCGGAGCGCAGTATCGCGCCACACAGTAGCTTGATTATTTATTCAAATAACTGGCAAAACAGTTAAAAATCCGATCAAAAAGGGTTGGTAATTACAAATAAAAATTAATAAAAG
>NZ_JAAHGT010000745.1 GCF_010672385.1 Okeania sp. SIO2F4 | reverse complement strand
TGAAGATACCGAAGCTAACGAAACCGCAATTCAAGAGGTGCTAACTACTTATCAGGAGGAATTCAACGGTGCAGGTGTCGCACAGGTAATTGATGAGGATATTGAAAGCTCTTTAGATCCAAGGATTTTGGAACCAACTGCGCCTTTTATTCAACAAGATTTGTATTTCGGACTGAGCAGACCTGATGGTAGTGAAGTTTCTCAAGCAGAGTTTGAAACCTTTTTAGATGATGTAATTGCACCTAGTTTTGCAGGTTTAACTCTGTTTGATGGTCAAGGACAAGTACGAGATGGCGATACCATTCTCACAGAACCTTCTAAAGTTGTAACTTTATTGCTAGAAGATACCGCAGAAAACGAAGCTGCTGTCAATCAAGTTGTGAGTGAATATGCAGCACAGTTTGGCGGAGCAGGTGTTCTAGAAGTAGTGAATAAAGATGATTTCCAGGTAAGTTTTGGGATAGCAGAGGATCTAATTGAAAACGATCCGACTCCAGAACTGATTCAAGCAGATTTGTATTTTGGTCGGAACTTTGACGGAGGGGAGGTTTCCGACGAGCAATTTCAAACCTTTGTCAGTAATGAAATTGCATCTCGTTTTATAGGTTTAACTCACTTCGATGCTCAAGGACGAGTCCGTGATGAGGATAACAACATTTTGAGCGAACGCTCTAAAGTTGTCACCTTACTGTTAGAAGATACCGAAGCTAACGAAACCGCAATTCAAGAAGTATTGGGACTTTACCAACAAGAGTTTTCTGGTAGTGGGGTAGCACAAACTGTTAATGAAGATGTAGCGATCGCTTTTGAAGTAGTAGAGGATATAATTGAAAACGATCCGACTCCGGAAATAGTTCAAGCTGACTTGTATTTT
Source organism: Okeania sp. SIO2F4 (assembly GCF_010672385.1). Classification (GTDB taxonomy): domain Bacteria; phylum Cyanobacteriota; class Cyanobacteriia; order Cyanobacteriales; family Microcoleaceae; genus Trichodesmium. The sequence goes on along the minus strand of NZ_JAAHGT010000745.1, from coordinate 4,043 downwards.
GGTCGCAACTTTGAGGGAGGAGAGGTTTCCGACGAGCAAATTCAATCTTTTGTCACTGATGAGATTATATCTCGTTTTCCAGGTTTGACTGAGTTCGATGCTCAAGGACAAGTAGGAGATAATGCAGAACGCTCTAAAGTTGTCACTTTACTATTAGAAGATACCGAAGCTAACGAAACCGCAATTCAAGAGGTGCTAACTACTTATCAGGAGGAATTCAACGGTGCAGGTGTCGCACAGGTAATTGATGAGGATATTGAAACTTCTTTAGATGCAACAACTTCAGGAGCAGATAATGTTGAAGGTGATGCTGATGATGACCTTATCAGTGGTCTCGGTGGTGACGATACTATTGCAGGTTTTGCTGGCAATGACGAACTCTTGGGCAACCGTGGTAACGATAGTATTAATGGTGGTGCTGGTGATGATACTCTTAAGGGTGGTTATGAAAACGATACCCTCAAGGGTGGTAGTGGGGAAGATAGTTTAATTGGTTGGATAGGTAATGATGCTTTATTAGGTGGTAGTGGTGATGATAATCTCAGTGGTGGTCAAGGTCGCGATCGCCTGAATGGTGGTGAAGGTGATGATACTCTGACTGGTGGTGCTAGTAAGGATAAGTTTATCTTTGCTGCTAACCAAGCATTCAGCGAAGTAGAATTAGGTGTGGATGAAATTACTGATTTTGTCTCTGGTCAAGATACGATTCTACTTGACTTAACGACATTTACTGCTATTACAACTGAAGCAGGTGCTAGTCTTGGTGATGAATTTGCTACAGTTGATGGTCTTGTTGAGGAAAGTGAAGCTATAATTGTTTATAACTCTATTGATAACGGGTTATATTATAATGCTAATGGTAGCGAAGCTGGTTTCGGAGATGGTGGTTTATTTGCCATTATTTCTGATGAGGTTTTCCCAACAGTAGATGATTTCCTAATTAGAGCATAAAATATATCTGTAGTGGACTGTTTCATCTTAAATGTTGCAATAGAAAAGTGTCTGGAGATTGCTTCACTGTCGTTCGCAATGACAAATCTAATGCACTACTTTAGGTGAAACACTCCAGTAGTGGACCGACACACCTTAAATGGTGCGTTAGATGGGGAGTGTGGTCCGGGTGGGAAGTGTGGTCCGGGTGGGGAGAAAAAGACACCTAGAAACAAAAATAAGAGTGCACAGTTTTAGCTGTGTCAGTCTAGTAGGGTGCGTTGCAACGCACCTTACACCTTAATATTTTTAACGATAGTAGTTGGTTTAAAAGATATTTTCTGACTATTTTCCCTATTAGACATCTCCGATAATCAAAAATCAAATCAATCCCATCCAGATAAATCATCAATTCTTTCCCCCTACTCCCTACTCCCTACTCCCTCTTTTCCGGAGATGTCTATTGACAAATTGCCTAATATGCGACCGAAAAACCTCGCATTCCCAAATCGTATCCCCCATGCTAGAACTAATAGGGAGGCAAATTTAGCAACTTTTATCTAGGATACCACTTTTCAGTTATCAGTGGCTTTGTTGCATGAAAGTAGAGATATAGCTACCGCACTTGCTGCGCATATGTACAACAATAACGTGCGGAAACTGCTGTAACTATTGGACAATAGATAAATAACACATCAATAATTGGGAAAGAGGGCGATATACCTGCCGCAGTTGGGGTGCGGATGCAGCATCGCTTCTCCAAAACTAACCATGTTTGAGAGGCGATCGCTTTGGAGTCAAGACTAAAGTCACGCATATCAAATCATACAACATCTGTAGGGGCGAATGGCCATTTGCCCCTACAGTGGTCTACCGTGCAGGAAAACCGCTATAATATACTTTCAAAAATTCTCTTTTTGGGTATTCTAATTTATGGTCAAGCCACCTAAACAGACCTTATTAGCTGTGCTGAAAATAGCTCTCTTTTCTACTTCTTTGCCTTTAATAGTAACAAGTTTTTCTCCAGTATATCCAGGCACTAAACAAGTTAATAATCTAGTATTTGCCCAAGAAAATGTTGAGTCTAACCCTCAAACTAGTGCTGACCTTGACCAAAAAAAGACAAGTCAACCCACCGAACAAAAAACACAGGAAAAATCGGAAAATTCTGAAGAAAATCAAGATCTGCAAAAGTGGTTAATTTTAATCAAAGAACTAGAACAGTGGTTAATTTTAATCATTGTGCTGATAGGTTTGTATTTCGGAGTTCTCTTGTTTCACCCCCTATGCTTATTGATACTTCCGGCAGAATTCAAGATACCGAAAACACCCATGACTCCAGAATTTAAACTACCTGTTGGTATCTTACGTTTTCTCAAGTATCGCCCCTGGGTACTAGATGCTTGGGTTAAAAAACATCTGGCGACTTTTCAAAGGAAATTTCTGGAGAATGAAACTGTTGAGGAGCGAAAAGATTATGTTTCGCTTCCGGTTGAATTAAATAGTGAAGAAATTGATGAACTGACAGCGGAAACCTTGAGCGAACCTTTTAAAAAAGAAAAGCGAGTGCGACTGTTAATTTGGGGGGAGGGAGGATCGGGAAAAACAACTATTGCTTGTCAAATTGCTAAATGGGCAATGAAAAAACAGCATCAGTCTAAAGCTTTAGCTAAACATTTGATGTTACCAGTTTTAATTGAGAAGGAAATTGATAATGCTGGAGATGGCATCAAACCAATAATGGAAGCAATAATGGCTGAAATTCAGGAGTCGATCGATAACGAACAAATGATAGTCGATGAATTATTGGTTAAACAACTCCTGCGACAGCGCCGAATTTTATTGATAGTCGATCGCTATTCGGAGTTGAGTCAAGCAACTCAAGAAAAATTTAATCCCAATCCTAAGGAGTTTCCGGCAAATGCTTTAATTGTCACTTCTAGAATAGAGGAAAATTTTCGGGGTATTGATATTAAAATTAAAACTCTCCGGTTTGATGGAGGAAAGTTAGCTTACTTTATCGAGCAATATTTGAAAGAGTGCGGTAAGTGGCATTTGTTTGAGGCGGATCAAGAAGAATTTTTACAGGAATGCGCTCAACTTGCACGCATTGTTGGGGAACAGAAGACTATTACTGTTTTGCTGGCAAAGCTTTATGCTGAGAAGATGATTAATAGTAAGGAAAATAATTTGACCTCGGAGCGTTCTCTCGACAATATTCCCGATCTAATACTTAACCACTTAGAAAAGTTGAACCGTCAAGGTGAAAGAGAGACTAAGAGTGAATATCCTACTATTAAACAGGATGCTCAACTAATTGCTTGGAAATGTTTGGAGGAAAGTTATAGATCATCCTATGCGGAGCGGGGAGCAGTGGTTAAAGCTTTTGAACAGTTGGGGAGAAATGATGCAACATTTGCTTCAAAAGCATTAGAAAAGTTAGGCATTAATTCAGAACCTAAAAAGTAGAAAACCTAGTTATTTGGCTAATAAATATTTCACAGAAAAAAAATGATGAAATTAACAGAAATTAGACAAAAAGAATACAAAGCACTAATAGATTCATTAGGTGTTGTGGGAATATTACGTTTTCTCCAATAACTTGATGCAGGTTCGGTCGATTATATTAAGGAAAAATATCAATTATAGGAACCTACATTTGAGGAATTTGAAGAGTTTTACCTACAACAAAACACTACATATTCAAGGAGCAAAAATCAAATGCCTTACAGGGATTTCACATTACCCAAAATCCAACAAGAATTTTCCTTAAAAATCCATGAAAAAGTCGATCTTTTTGCTAATATTCCAGAAGTTCAACCAAGGGAATTTTTAAAACAAACATTACAAAATAACTTACCATTAGCTTTAGCAATTAATACAGAAAAAGCCAGGTCAGAAATGATTATTGCTCCAATTTTAATAGAATTCCGAAAAATCCTGAATAATCAAATTAGCCTGTTTTCAGGAACAGAATTTAACGTCGATACTGCCAGGATTAAACGGTACTTGTGACTTTCTCATTAGTCTAGACCCAGAACAACTATTTATTAAATCTCCAGTTTTTGCTATTGTAGAAGCTAAAAAAGAAAACTTAAACGCCGGATTAGGGC
>NZ_JAAHGT010000744.1 GCF_010672385.1 Okeania sp. SIO2F4 | reverse complement strand
TAGCTACTGCTAACTCTTCACTCGAACCTGGGTTAACAACTAAACCATCAACACCATCTGTCAAAATTTCGCCAATGGCATCAACATTCGATCCTACTATAGCTCGACTAGCTAACATTGCCTCTAACATAGCATTAGGGCAACCATCATTCAGGGAAGGAATCATAAAAATATCCATGTAAGGTAAATATGTCATCGCCTCCCCACGACTCAACATTCCTGTAACAATGATGCGGTTAGTAATGCCACTATTCTTAAGTTCTTCTTGCCAATATTCTTGTTCCCTCGCGACAAAATCACCTACTAATAATAATGTTAATTCAATATTTTCTTTAGTTAGTTGAGCACAAGCATCTAGCAGATATTCTAATCCTTTTTTATCCCGGAATCTGCCTACCGAACCAATAACCATTCCTCGTAAATTTTTTACCAGTTCTGGAGTGGCAAAATTATCAAAATCTACTGGTTGAATGGAATTCCAAAAAACTGAGGATTTTTTCTCTATGTTAGATACCAAAACTTTAGCACGTTTGAATAAATCCCCACTCACAAAAGTTAACCAAGATGCCTTCTCTAAAGTCCAAGATAATTGAGCGTGTTGTTGGGGGTCAAAAATATGTTTGTGGAGGTCGCTACCACGAATACTATTAATTATAGGCAAGTTATTTTCTAAAGCTAATAATGTTGTTAAAAACCCAGTTTCTTTAATAAAAAAGGAATGAAGTAAATCAAAATTAAACTCTTGATAGAGGCGTTGGAGTTGAAAGTATATTTCACTCCGATAATCCATAATCATTACACTAGGTGTATAAGGTTCTGTTGTCCGAATTGCTGCCTTTAAACGATGTACTAAAATGCCATCTTTTTCCATTGTTTGACGATGAGCGCGTTGGATAGTTTTCCTTTTTTTATTGAAATGAAAAACAGCTACATGAACTTCATAATCCAACTCTAATAACATTCGAGCAATTCGGTAAACTGACTCACCTACTCCACCAACATCAGGTGGAAATTCTAAAGTAGTTAAACAGACTTTCTTTTTCATAATTTTTGATTAAGAGATTGAATGTATCAGGAAATATAAAAAGCATATAGGGAAGAGGGAATAGGAAATAGGGAATAGGGAAGAGTAAATAAATAAAGACAACTATTTGTCATTGATAAATCTAGGAATGTATTTACCGAACACCTCTGTATCTATCAGATTTCAATCCCTTCAAGTATTAACGCTTTTAGACTTTAGTCACTACGCATCTCTGTTAATACTTATTTTACAAACAGTCTCTAAAGTAAGGAAGATGTCATTTCAGTTATCAGTTAGCCTCCTGTCGGAGGAACTGCGTTAACAGTATCTGTGGCTGTTTGCGCAGCATTCCGTAGGAAACCCAAAGGCTTGAAATAATCAAGTTTATTCTTTTCATCCTCTTAAAAGGGGAAGATTTAGACCTCATTTTTTGGTAAGAAGGAAAAAGGAATAAATATTAGGGACTTCCAAATAAAAAATTATCCCATTAGCTATGAAAATAAGGGAGTAGGGAGTAGGGAGTAGGGAGTAGGAAGTAGGGAAGAAATTGAAAAAGTAAGGGAGTAGGGAGTAACCAGTCAGGGTATAGTACAAAAATTGGGATAATTTATTTTCTGCTATTCCCTTAGACCTCTTGTAAAAGTAAAAATTCAATCTTTATTGGGTAAATTTTTCCTCAAAATATATTTTTTTGTTCCCGATTTTACCTTCCCTAGACTGACTTATGCAAGAAGTCTAAATAAACTAACTCTGTAAGCATTCAGCCGTCAGCCATCAGCTATCAGCTATTGCTTTTAGTTGACGATAAAAGCTTTATTAATTCTCTTACTACAAAAGTTGGCTCCCTTTCTCTTAAAGTCTATATTAATTTAAACATTATCCTATATGAGAGAGTCTTGTTGCTGATAGCTGACAGCTAATAGCTGAATGCTTACCTAACTCTGGAGAAAAAATTTTTCTGCCAAAAGGATATAACTCAATTATTAGGATATCAGGTTGTAATACCATTTCAAGAAAATAATCTTATACCGTTTCACAGAAATTAAAAGTCAGTAGGAGTGATTCGCGAATCACCCCTAAAAAAGTCATGCATTAAGATTTTATAGGCTCAAAACTTTGACCCTACAGTAATTCCAGGAAATTATTTCACATTTAATTCGTGACATCTTTAAAGTAAATTGGTATTACGAATAATAAGGGCGATAAAAAGGTTTGATCGGAAAATTAAGGTATAAAGCCTCTCCATTCATGGAGAAAAAAGCGGTTGAAGGATGGCGAGGTCTCCGTTCCCTCCGGGACGCTACGCGAACGCTTGCCTCCAATCAACCAAGAGAAGAAAAAAATTCCTTGAGCGCCAATCCTCAATGTTATAAGAAGAGGTAATTATTAATTATTAATTATTAATTATTAATTATTGAAAGGAGATATCCCTTTGAGCAAAAAAGAAGGTCTCAAGCTTCCCCTTTCAAGGGGATGAAAACAATTAACTTCAGTATTTCAATGTAAGCATTCAGCTATTAGCACTCAGCTTTTAGCTGTTTCATAGATAATGAATATACACTCTCCCTCGTCAAGGTCAGTTTTTTTCCAATACTTTTAATTCTCCTTAAATCTATCAATACTAATTCCTGCTCAAAAAGCAATAAATTAATAGCTGATAGCTGTTAACGTAGTTCAGACCTAGGAGGCTAACTGAGTGCTGAATGCTTACATTTCAATCCCGATGCTTTCCTAGGTCATGCTGCGCAAACAGCCAGAGGTACTGATAACTGATAACTGAAATGACTAATACCAAATTGTTTAATTTTTGTTGTAATTTATTTGAATTATAAATGTTTAACAAAATTCCAGATAAACTATCAGAATAAAAGCTATTTTTGAGCTGTAACTAACGGTTGTGCATCCGGATAATTATAAGCAACATAACTATAATCAGCAGATGTTTCTCCATAGAATAACTTATAAATAAAGTCAACAATTCGAGGTAGTGCATCTAAATCTAAATTAAAAAAATTAGGTTGATTTTTAGCGGCATTATTTAGTTTATCTACAACTGCTGCCATCAAATTTTTTGGATTTAATAAGTCTGGATGAATTGCCTTAAGTAAACCTACTTTCTCCAGAGATTCAGCACGAATTAACTGCTCTTTAACTGGCTGAGTTCTTGGTACAATAACTGCTGGTTTTTCAAAAGAAAAAATTTCACAAACCGTATTATATCCACCCATAGCAACAATCGTATCAGCAGCATTCATATAGCTTGTTAATTCATCAGTAAACTCAATAATTTTCAGACGAGAATATTGTTTTGCTTTTCGATGGAGTGCTTGTTGCTTTTCCTGTGGCATTTCTGGACCACAAATAATTAAACTCCTAATTTTACGTTGTTTTGGTAAATGACCTAATCCTGAAATATACTTGTCAATTAAATCATAACCATCGGCACCACCCCCTGGAGTTACTAATACAAATTGTTGGTCAGGATTAAGACTTAATTCTTTTCGTATTTCGTAGCTATTTTTTCCCTCTGCTCTGCGACGAATATAACCACAATGTTTGACTTTTCCTGAAATTGCAGCAGGGAATTTATATTCTTTAGTAATATCAAATATTTCCTGCATACCAACTACCCAAACTTGCTCATAAAAGATTTCAATTCCTTCATAATATCTCTTGGTTTTCCATTCTGCGATTGTTTTTTCAGGAGAGTCAAGTATATCTCTGAGTAATAGTACAACTTTTGGAGAGTAATCAGAATTTTTGATTTCCTTTAGGGTATCTTTCAATTCTTCTTGCAACCCATAAGGTTTTTTATCTACTAAAATAACATCTGGTTTAAAATTTATTGTCGTTATCTTAATTAACTCAGAACGCAGTTTGAGCATTTCTTCTTTTTCTATTTCCAGATATTTAACTGCAAGTTCACCAAATTCATTCCTAGCAATACATGGAAGTTTAATATAATCAAGTCCTTTTGGCATCCGAAAACTATGCACCACTGGCGAACTACATATAAGCAATATTGATAGTTTAGGAATTTCCTCTAGTAAATATCGGCAAATTGTTAGCATTCTGCGTAAGTTTCCCAGACCATAAGTATCATGAGAGTAAACCATTATTTTCATCGTAAAAATTCGGGTAGTTGAAAACCAGCCAGTTTTAACGGCTGGATGAAAACAATAAGAGCAGGTTTTAACCCGTAGTTAGCTTAACATTCCTAAAAAATTTCACTATAATATACAGCGAAAATTAATTATGTATCTTACCCAAAAGAACAAAATTAGAAACCTGTCTAGTCAGGAGTTTATAGCCTTGAGGCAATTGTGCAGATTGACTAAGAATATGTACAACGTAGGGCTTTACTCTGTGCGACAATTCTATTTTGCTGAGGGCGAATATCTAAGATACGAGTCAAATTACCATTACTGCAAAGATAACGAAAATTACCAACTACTTCAAACCGATATTGCACAGCAAACCTTGAAGGTTGTAGATAAGTCTTTTAAGTCATTTTTCAACTTAATTCAAAAGAAATGGGAAGGTCTATATCGTTTTGAACAAATACGAATACCTAAATACCTCAATAAACCAGGGTATTTTCCTTTAATAATACCTCGAATTAAAGTCAAAAATGGGTATTTTAATATCCCAATATCTCTCAAATTTAAGACTAAGTATGGTACAGTAAAAATTCCCTTCCCGGAAAGATTAGTAGGTAAAAACCTGAAAGAAGTGAGGATAATTCCTCGCTTTAATGCCAGTTTTTTTGAAGTAGAATTTATTACAGAAGAGGAACCACAGCTAGTAGTAAAATCTGATAATGCACGCTTCTATAGACCTTGGTTTAGACAATAAGTGCAACTTGTGTATCAAATACTGGGTCATCATTGATTTA
>NZ_JAAHGT010000743.1 GCF_010672385.1 Okeania sp. SIO2F4 | reverse complement strand
TTTACCAAAAAAATGTGGTTTAAAGCCTCCCCTTTTAAGGGGATAATAAATAAAAATTTTCTTTTGAGTCAATCCTATCCGTTTTCAAGGAGAGGTAAATTATTAATTATTAATTATTAATTATTAATTGTTGAACTGTTCCCTATAACTAAAGTTTTGTAAAATTATTTTTTTACCCTTGGTCTAATACTTTATTTATTGGTAAAAAAATAGTAAATTTTAATAGGAAACATAATATTCTTTCTCAGGTATAAACTTAATAAAAAATGATAGAAATCGGTGGTTCAGTTATTCCGCCAGCAAAAATACAACGGATAGAAATACCCATAGCACGTCTGCCTACTCAAACCTTAATTACTTTACCAGTTACAGTCATAAATGGTAGCTATCAAGGACCAATACTTTGGTTAAGTGCTGCTATTCATGGTGATGAAGTTAATGGTGTAGAAATTATTCGTCAAGTATTACAAAAAATTTCTCCATCTTTATTGAAAGGTACATTAATTGCCGTACCAATTGTGAATATATTTGGCTTTATAGAACAATCTCGTTATTTACCCGATCGCCGTGACTTAAATCGTTCTTTTCCTGGTTCAAAAAGAGGTTCCCTCGGCAGTCGTTTAGCTCATTTATTTATGGAAGAAATTGTTAGGAAATCTACCCACGGTATTGACTTACATACTGCCTCAGACCATCGCAAAAATTTACCACAAATTCGTGCTAACCTTCACGATCCTCAAACTTATGAATGTGCAAAAGCTTTTGCAGCACCGGTAACAATTCATTCCCAAACTAGAGATGGTTCCCTGCGGGAGGCAGCCGCCAAACAAGGTATTCCTATATTATTGTACGAAGCAGGGGAAGCATTGCGCTTTGATGAGAATGCAATTAAAGTAGGAGTAGAAGGTATCATGCGGGTAATGGCGAGTTTAAATATGTACCCACTAGAAATGTACCTGGAACCACAACTAGTTCTAGAAGTGGATGAGACTAAATGGGTACGAGCTGCTCGCAGTGGAATATTGCGACTATATGTGGAATTAGGTCATAAAGTTATCAAAAAGCAATTATTAGGTGTGATATCAGATGCTTTTGGCGAACAAAATACTACCGTTAACGCTCCTTGTACAGGAGTGGTCATCGGTAGTTTACAAAATCCTTTGGTTAATCAAGGTGACGCGATCTTGCATCTGGCAGTTTTAGAGGAATAAATTAAGGAGTTAGGAGTCAAGGGAGTCAGGAGTTTCGACTTAGTTAACAATTTACGTTTTTTAGCGATATAATATGGTAGTTATGTTCACATGGCTTTGCAGGGAGGGTGAAATTTGTATCTTCTGCACTAATCGCTGCTTAAACATTTCTGGGGTGTCTATCTATATAGACCTCTCCCAAAATCCCGCTCGTTAGGGATTTTGGCACAGTGAGGGGCAAGAGAACCAAATGTTTCTGATATCTATTGACAAAGACTTAAATTTAGGTAATTAGTTGAAAGATGCGGCCATTGCAAAACCCGTCAATGCCTGTGGATGAGTAACCGCCGACGGCCTCGTAGGGACGTTGCATGCAACGTCCCTACACATCAATTTGTCACGTTATGTGAAGTTTTGTATCAGTTTTATGAAGCAGAATTGACTGTAATATCAAATCCGGTTGAATACCTATTATATAGTTGGGGAAGATGGGGGGATGGGGAGATGGGGAGATACCAGACCCACCCCTAACCCAACCCACCGCCGCCCCTCCTCGGAGGGGAGCCTGGAGGGGAATTTGGGGAATGTAGGGAGATTGAAGGCTTGAAGTAATTTCAGAAATTATAAACATATATAATATAATCGAATTCTATGTGCAATTAACCGGATTTGATATAATATATAATCCGAGTAATTAATTATCGTATGAGGCATTGGTGAAATAAGGTATGATATTATGTCCGGATAAGAGCGTGATAAAAAAGTTTTTGCTTGTGCTTGTAGTAGGGCTTTAGCCCCATCTATACTTAGGGCTAAAGCCCTACTACGAACTTTAATTATAACTATTCAACCGGACATGATATGAAATTCTGATCGGAGTAAGATTGATAATGAGGAAAAATCAAATCAATTCTTTCCCCCTACTCCCTACTCCCTATTTTGAGGTATTCACAGAAACTACATTTTGAATTTCTGGGCAGTGGGTTTTAATTGCCTGTTCGACACCATCTTTCATGGTTAATGTCGAAGCAGGACAGTTACTACAGTTTCCCACTAATTTGACTTCCACAGTATCCGGCAGTTTAATAGCGACTAACTCCACATTACCATTATGGCTTTGCAAACCTGGGCGAATTTCATCTAACGCCTGTTGAACTCGAACTTCCAAAGGTGGTGTCGGTGGTTTAACTAATTCGTGGTAACGCAATAGACCATAAACTACTTCATCTTGCACCGCTTGACGCAATGCTGGCATAGATTCCTGTTTAACACTACGAATTAATCTGGTCAAAGCTTCTTTGTGTAATGCTTCAATGGCATTTTTCAACCCTTCAACCACTGACTTTTGATTTTCATCCCAGTGAGCGATCGCCTGTTCAAAGTGGGTAATATCAGATACCAGAGCTTCGAGACTAACAGACTCTTGCAAGGGAATTTTGGCTTGAGTCATTTCAGTTATCAGTTATCAGTTATCAGTTATCAGTAGCTCCGGTTTCAGTCGGAGGCAAGAAAATCCGAATTTACTTGCTATTGCAATTTTATATCTTTGAGCAAAAATGGCATAGCAATTCCAGTTGCTAGACTAGAAATGATAATTGGCAACAATAATGTTGTTTGCATTTGTGCCATTGCTATTAATACTAAAGCACCAACTGTAGTTGCTAAAGCTACCTGTCTAATAAAGTAAAATGGATCCCGTAGCAGTTTACCTTTGAGTAACAATTTTGTACTATACCAACCGACTTCTAACATAATAATTTCTCCTATTTTCAATTTGTAGAATAGTAGGGGTGGGTTCCGCGTTAAGTTAATGGTGTGACAAATTATTCAGATTAACCCGCCCCCACTCCAATAATAATCATGCACACCCATTAGCTGTGTCAGCACAGTAGTAGATTGAAATATCTAAAATGGTGCGTTACGACAAGTTGTTAAATCTCTATCAAACCTTAGATTTTAGCTGTCTAACGCACCCTAAATTAATGCACACTTCTCAGTTCTGACTTCTGACTTCTGACTTGCGCGTAGCGCTATAAAATCCCTGCAACCGTGCCAAAATCAGTGTCTTGCAGCTAAACAAATTTCAAAATTGCCAAACCAACAACAACTGCTGGAATTACACCAGCAGGACCAAACAAACCTCCAATCATTGCAGCTAGACTATAACCTAAATCTTTTCCTGCTAACCATATTCCACCAATAGCACCACCAATAATTGAAATTCCGCTAGCAACTGCAAGCCAAAATATGGCAGTCAGTATTGTAATTTCTCCTGAAGCTAAGTTACTGATAAAAATGTGAATGCTTGGCATGGCTTCCAAGTCTGTAATCAGAGTATTGATAGTGCTGAGTAAATCACTCATTTTTATCCTCCTAATTATGTTTAGTCTCCTATTTTCTAGGAGTTGGTGAGTTGAGTTTCAGACAACAATAATTCAGCTTCCACTGCTGACAACGCCTCCGAAACTACAGTCGCTTTTTCTACTTCGCTATACTGACAAAAAATTTCTTGTGCTTGTGCATAAAGATTTTTTGCCTCTAGCAAATTTTGGTAATTTCCTGCTTCTGGATGTTTTGGGTTATCGGGTAAATTATATAGCAGGTTGGCTTTATTAGAGATAGTTGTCGCATACTCTAGTGGTGTATCTTTAGCACTACGAACTTTCAACGCTTCATTGTATGCACTCAACGCCCGCAAATTATTTTCTATCGGATGCAGACTGGGGAGATATTGCAAAGCATTAGCCAGGTTATTTTGCAACATCGCGTATTCCTTAGGATGTTCGATGAGGTTAACTGCTTTTAATGCTGACTCAAATGATTGTACTGCCATTGCTTGTCCCATACTTTCCCTTTCTGGAGCAAGAGTCATTGACAAATAGGCGATCGCTATATTATTCTGCAATATGGCATATTCTTGGGGATGTTTATCTGCTGTAAATTTTGACAACGCCCGTTGAGATACCTGTATTGCCTGTTGCATTGTTGCCAAATTATAGGGAACTAATGCTTGTAATACCATTCCCAAGTTCATTTCTGCTTCTGCAACTTCTTCGGGTGCTGCTTGTTCCCTTAATATTTCTAGGGCAGTTTCATAAGCTTCTTTTGCCTCTAATAATAAATCTTGCCCTTCTCCGGGGATTGTTCTCAAAGCTGTTCCCATTCCTGCTAATGCTCTTGCTTGCAGTAGGGGATAATCTTGAGTAGATAATTCTATAGCTTGTTGATATAGGGAAATAGCATCATGTAGCTGTTGAATATCTTTTGGTTTTTGTTGCAACCCGTTTGCCATTTCTATTAGCATCTGGATTTTTTCGGGAACAGTTGCCGACTCTGATTCTATAGCATTTAGGGCTGCTTTTACACTGGTATCACTAATAGTTTGAAGCACAGTTTTTAATAGTTAGTATTTTTAACAAAAATCTTTCGGTTTTGTCTATCCCTATCATTTAATTTATTTATTATGTTATCAATCTACATAAATAACCATCTTAATTATTTATATTATTTTAATATTTATTTTTGACTCACAGACATAAAGATAAGGTGCACCTTGGCCTGATTGCCCAAGTTGGCCAGAATTCCTGCTGTTGAAGGCTTGCACGGCGCGGAGGAGTGGATTGGTGTGTCTATCCATGTAGCTCCAACCTAAGTAGACTGCTAAAAAAGTCGCAAGTCTTTTTACAGTTAAACAAACTAAGAAGTAAGCTTCGATTGCAACTATTAAGCTTTAC
>NZ_JAAHGT010000742.1 GCF_010672385.1 Okeania sp. SIO2F4 | reverse complement strand
TTATAATTTATCGAATATTTTAGGAATATTAACCAGTTTTGTTAGTTAGTATTTAGGCTTTCAGCTATTAGCATTCAGTTTTTGAAATTAGTTGAATAAAAAGTCATATTTACTGGTCAAAAATCCCAGTTAATCTTTATGATATCAAAATTTTTGTGAGGATGCAACGGAAAATCCTTTGACGCGCCGATTTTTTTCAGAAGCTTCAGGGAATGCAAAAGTTGGCAAAGTGCTAACATCAGAATCTAACCGAATGAATCTTCTGATTCTAATACTTAAAAGTAGGGGAGTATTTTCAATCTTTTTCCTGTATTACTTCTATTCCACTCCAACCTGTAACTCAAAAATTCAATCGTGGGCAAAGATACGATCAGGGCTTCTATAGTGATTAATTAATCAGAAATCTAATAGACATTTCCAATAATCAAAAATAAAATCAATTACTTACTTCTCTCCATTCCCTAATTCCTACTCCCTAAATCTAATATAACCAACTAAATAAATCTGCAATAGATAATTGCCAATCTGTTTGAAAGGGGAGGTTTGAGACCTAATTTTTTGGTCAACATAATTATTTCGCCTCAATGGGGATTTTTTCTTGATTAGTTAATTACAGTAGTTTCCGAATGGAGAAATTGTATTGGGCGATCGCTACCTTGCTACTTTATCTAAAATCTAAAAACTATAACGTAACAGTTAAAGTAACGATCGACTTGCAATAGAGCGTTTAGCGCTCCGCACAACGCGCGTTAACGCGGAGCGACATGAAACCCGTAGCGGTGCGTAGCACTATCGCCACCTTTCTACTTTATCTAAAATCCAAAAACTATAACGTAACAGTTAAAGTAATTATCAAATAAACATTTCTACTTTATCTAAAATCTAAAAACTATAACGTAACAGTTAAAGTAACGATCGACTTGCAATAGAGCGTTTAGCGCTCCGCACAACGCGCGTTAACGCGGAGCGACATGAAACCCGTAGCGGTGCGTAGCACTATCACCACCTTTCTACTTTATCTAAAATCTAAAAACTAGAGCGAAATAGTTAAAGTAATTATCAACACATACAATAAAAATCTTAGTGGTGGTGCATTGTAATAGTGGTCTATTGTAATTATTGGTTAAGGGAACAGGACTTACGCATAAGAAAGGCAATTTCGACGTTTGAGATTACTTCGCTATCGCTCGTAATGACAGAAATACGTTGTTTTGCGTAAGTCCTAGGGAAATAGAAGTGGGAGCAAAATGCTCCCTTGCTAGGCATTTTTCGTCCCTACCATTACTATGGACGACTATCGAAATATTTACTGATAACTGATAAGGGTTGCTCGAAAAGGTTTATTTAGTTTCTGGAGATGTCTGTTGATTGGATAAGACATACTGCTTCAGCAAGGGTAAAAGAGTAAAATTATTTTCTTGTTTTTCTATTAGGGAACGTCGCTGCAAAGATTTAATTATATTCAATAAGTCTGAGGGTGGTATTTGTAAATTATCTAATAAGGTTGAAATATTTACTGCTTCGGTTTGGGTTGCTAGGTGAGAGATTACTTGTTTTTCTAATTCTGATAAACGGGTAAACTGCTGATGTAATAATTCTTTGATGTCTGCGTCTAAAAATAGAGGGTCATATTGAAATAATTCTGAGATACTTCCACTGAATAGATCGTTAATGGTTGTGGCAATTATATTTAACCAGGTCGGGTTGCCTTGATAGAAGTAAATCAATTTTTGCCATTGTTCGTCTACTTGTAAGTCTTGGTCTTTGAGAATTTTTGTAGCTGCTTCTTCGTCTAAATCTTTGAGGTGTAATGAACGAACGGATGTATTTTTGTTTGTACTAATTTCTCTGAGTTTTTCTCTACTAATGATTAGGCAACAACTCTGATGGGAGAGTTGGGCGATAAGTTGGAAAAATTGGCTGTAGTTTTCATGTTCTGGAGTGTAATGACTTGCTAGTTTGTTACTGTTAAATATTGTTTGGATGTCATCTAATATTATGAGGCAGTGGTGCTTTCTCAAATTTTCTAAAAGATGGGAGTTTTCTGAGGTTTCGAGAGCAGGGTTTTGGTTGGAGATAAATTGAATGAGTCGGGTTTGAATTGTTTTGAGTGGTGGGGAGTCTCGGAGACTTTGCCAAATTATATAGTCGAATTTATTTTGAATATTTTTGATGAGTTGAAGAGCTAATGTTGTTTTGCCAATGCCGTTTATTCCGTGGAGGATTACTAATTTTTTTTGTTCTTGGAGAATCCATTTTTTGAGAGTTTTTATTTCCTGAGTTCGACCATAGAATTTTTTGTAGTCTGGTGCATCTGAGAGGTCGATTTTTGGTTTAGGTATAGTCTGGCGTTTGTTGATATTTGGTTGATGAAAATTTTCAGGATTTATAGTTTCTGAAGAGGGGGAAGTTTCAGGGCAAAAATTTATATTGTTAATTCCTATAAAGTCTTTTTCTATATTTGTGGATGAACCTATAGAAAACTGCCATCTATCAAATGTGGTGCGTAGATTAGATTTATTTACTTGTTCTCCGAATGTATCTGAAAAAGTTTTCCATAATTCTGAAGCGACATCTCTAACATGACCATTAGTGCATTGAAATTCTTGAGCAATTTCTGAATATTTTTTACCTTGAAAAGTACCTCTTAAAATGACTTGTTGTAGGTCGTCTAAATGTTTTCCTGTTTTTTCAAAAATGAGATGGTCGGCTAAATTCAATATTTCTTGGATATCCATAGATGAGGTAAGTAGGGGAGTTTTGTATATTTTAGTCCGACGTTACCCTACACCATAATTTTTTTAATCAAATTTAATCACCAAAGGTAGATTTTTCAATTATAAAACTCCCTACTTCTGCCGACTATTCCCTACTGACAAGAAAAAAAATTTGTGATGGAATTAAAGAATAGCAAACATTAAGTCACTAGATTTATGACTCAAGAATCGGAGCTAGTTCAATTAATCATAGATAATTTTCATGAAATTCTGAGATATTTACGGCAACAATATGATGAGTTATCTCCGGAGCTGAAAAAGGTTGTTGAAAGTATACCCGATTTTTTAAGTGATATTGAAACAGATAGTCAATTTATTAACAAACGGGAAGTTTATGAAATAATTGCCAAATTTCTCCACAAAAACTTAAATGAAGAACTACCTTTATGTCTGGATGCTACCCATATTATTTGCGGGGAAGATGACCCAAGGTTATTAAAAGAAAGAACTGAAGATGCAGAAAAAATTGCTGAGGATGCCAAAGAATTAATTTTGACTATTAAAGTGCATTACGAGCTATTAAAGGGTCTCAAATATAATCGGAGGACTGAAATTTTTTATAAGAAAAAAAATCAACCAGCACTAACCAAAGTAGAAGAGAAATTAGATTGGGATAGAGCACCTAGTGATGTGCGTTCAGGGTATCTAAATGAAGAGAAAAAAATATCAACTTTTAAACTTTATCCAATTGAGTAGAAAATTATGCCAGAACCATTTTTAATAGGTATAGCAGTAGCATTAGGATTAGGAGTAGTTGCAGTAGCTGTAGTAGGAATATTTTGGGAACAAATTATAATGTGGGCAGAAGATAGTCTTTTTCCTTGGATTAAAACTAATATTCCGTGGATTGAAAGTGAAGTAAGAGAAGCCTTTAGTGCTGTAGATAATGTTGTTGTTACTATCCGTAATCTTATTCGTAAAGCGTGGAAAAAGTTGCGTGAATATTTGCTAAATCAAGTAATAACATTTGAAAGACAATCATCAGGTGAATGGGAAAAGAAAATCACATCTTGGATAATTAAAGTTCTCGAATCAGGCGAAAAAGTTCCAGTAAAAATAGTTACAGAAGAAGTAGTACCCTGGGATATAGTACCTTCAGATGTCCGTGCAGAGTTTTTACGACTTGATAAAAGTAAGGCAGAAATTGATGTAACTGAGTATCGCGATCGGCAAATTATGGAAATGTTGGCTTAGTCAAGTAGAATTTTTCAGAGGAAAACTCTGATTATTGGGAGGTGAAAAATATGGATAATACGAAAATTGCAAAGCGAGTCAAATCTAGGATAATTCAAATTTTTAAATCGGGAAATAAATTTCCAGCAAAAGAAGAATTAGATTGGGATGAACTACCTTCAGATGTTCGTGCAGAGTTTTTACGTCGTGAGAAAAATTAGATTGAAATTGATGTAACTAAATCTCGCAATCAAGAAAATTGATGAAATGGATATATCTCCTTAGTCAAGTAGAATTTTTCCTCTGAAAAACTCTGATTATTTGGAGATGAAAAAAAAATGGATAAAAAGTTGGGTGAATATTTACTAAAGCAAGTAATCAAACTAGAAATACAATCATCAGGTGGATGGATAAAGCAAATCACATCTTCGGCAATCAAAATCTTTGAATCTGATCAAAAAGTTCCGGTAAAAGTTAACCTATAAAAAGAAGTGG
The DNA here is from genome assembly GCF_010672385.1 of Okeania sp. SIO2F4. Classification (GTDB taxonomy): domain Bacteria; phylum Cyanobacteriota; class Cyanobacteriia; order Cyanobacteriales; family Microcoleaceae; genus Trichodesmium. The sequence continues at coordinate 480 of NZ_JAAHGT010000742.1, read as the reverse complement.
ATTGGGATGAACTACCTTCAGATGTTCGTGCAGAGTTTTTACGTCGTGAGAAAAATTAGATTGAAACTAATGTAACTAAATCTCACGAGCGATAAATTGATGAAATGGATATATCTGCTTAGTCAAGTAGAATTTTTCCTCTGAAAAACTCTGATTATTTGGAGGTGAAAAAAAAATGGATAAAAAGTTGGGTGAATATTTGCCAAAGCAAAGCAAGTAATAGAACTAGAAATACAATCATCAGGTGGATGGATAAAGCAAATCACATCTTCGGCAATCAAAATCTTTGAATCTGGTAAAAGTTCCGGTAAAAGTTTGCCTAGAAAAAGAAGTAGATTGGGATGAACTACCTTCAGATGTTCGTGCAGAGTTTTTACGCCATGAGAAAAGTCAGATTGAAACTAATGTAACTAAATCTCACGAGCGATAAATTGATGAAATGGATATATCTGCTTAGTCAAGTAGAATTTTTCCTCTGAA
>NZ_JAAHGT010000741.1 GCF_010672385.1 Okeania sp. SIO2F4 | reverse complement strand
TAAGAGAGTCAAAAGTAGAATAAATCCAGAAAAAAATTATACAGATAAGTAACTTCTAGGATAAGAAAAACTCCTGATTACTCGACAAAAATTTAGAGCTGTTCCTTGTGGTACTATTCTTTTTGATAATTACTAGAAAAACCAAGATACTCAAAAGTAGAATCAATCCAGAAATTAAATTCTACAGATAAGTAACTTCTAGGAGGAAAGACACTTCTGATGAGTAGACCAAAATTGAGAGATGTTTCTTGTCGTACTATTTTTTTGATAATTACTAGAAAAACCAAGAGAGTTAAAAAAAGAGGAAAGTTAAAAGTAGAATCAATCTATTCTTGTTGATGATTACTAGAAAAACCAAGAGACTGAAAAAAGGAGGAAAGTCAAAAGTAAAATCAATCCAGAAATTAAATTCTATAGATAAGTAACTTCTAGGATGACAGAAACTCCTGATGAGTAGGCAAAAATTTAGAGCTGTTTCTTGTCGTACTATTTTTTTGATAATTACTAGAAAAACCAAGATACTCAAAAGTAGAATCAATCTAGAAATCAAATTCTACAGATAAGTAACTTCTAGGATGACAGAAACTGCTGATGACTCCCTCAAAATTGAGTTCTGCTCCTTTTAATAATTGGTATACTACTCTAATACCTCAGTTTTAAAGGCGAGGTTGAAATAAATTGAAAAAACTAACAAAAATCATGGTCTCTAATCAAGAAAAAATAGGCGGTAAATCTTTTTATCAATCTGAACCATTAATAGCTCGTCTGAGAGGAATTATTCGAGATTATCCAGAGGGTGTTGGGATTCTCAAAGAGTTGATTCAAAATGCTGATGATGCTAAAGCTAAAAAGGTTGAAATTATTTTAGATTGGCGGATACATCAATTTAAAAATTTGCCAGATAATCGGATGAATAAATTGATGGGTCCGGCAATTTTAGTCTACAATGATCGAGTTTTTCGAGACCAAGATTTTGAGAGTATTAGAAGTTTAGGGCAAAGTAAGAAATCTCAAGATTTACAAAAAACTGGTCGCTTCGGAGTGGGTTTTAATGCTATTTATCATGTGACGGATTTTCCTAGTTTTATTTCTCGCCAGAGTCTAATTTTTTTTGACCCTCACGGTGCTGCTATTCCGGGAACTTCTAGAGAGGAACCGGGAAGAGAATGGAATGTTGCTGCTGAGAAATGGTATGAGCAATATCCTGATTTTATGAAAGTCTATGAAGCGGGTGGGTTGTTGTTTGGTACTGAGGATTTTCAAGGAACTTTGTTTCGTTTACCTTTAAGAACGGAAATACAAGCAAAAAATAGTGAGATTAGGAAACAAGCTTTTACGGAGTCTAATGTTAGAGAATTGATTGAGGAGTTGGTTAAGTCTGGGGAGGAAATTCTTTTATTTCTCAAATCAATTGTGGAAATTCGTGTTTATGAAATTCCGGCAAATGGTAATGGGGAAAAATCGGAAATTCTTAGCATTGTTACTCAAAATGTTTCGGAGGTAGAAGCTGCGAGAAATAAATTATTATCGGCTATTCCTGATGATGTAAATTCTCTAGTTCAACAGTGTCAAAATAATCCCGCTGGTTTAGTTGAAATTTCTTACCGCCATAAAATAGAAACTGTCACGGCAGAAAGAACAATAAATTCAATTTGGAGAATAGTAGGAATTATTCGGACTGATGGGGAAGGGGAACTGGCAAAAGTTATTCAAGCTATGTATGAAAGTCAGGAAAAAGTAATTCCTTGGGCTGGTGCTGCTGCCCGAATTTCTAGTAGTAGTAGTGATGGGAATGTTAGGGAAGTTAAAGGCAAAATATATTGTTTTTTGCCTCTACCTCTGGAGTCGGAATTACCGATTCATATTAATGGCTTTTTCAACTTAAATAGTTCTCGCGATAATTTAAGTAGTGACAGTGGGCAAACAGGAAAAGACCGCTCTAGAGCTATTTGGAATTATCTACTTATGCGTCATGTTGTTGCTCATGCTTATGCTAATTTAATTACTGCTCTAGTAGAAGATATTGGCAAGTATCAACCACAAAAATTCTATGATTTTTTCCCGACAATAAAAGTTACTACTAGCAAAGCTCTGGAGGAACTATATATTTTTGTAATTAGGCTTTTAGATCGGCGAAATGTTATTCAATCTGGTGTGGAATATTTAGAGGCAAAACAGGAAAGTGGGAAACAGGCGATCGCTACAAAAAAATGGGTAACTCCGGCAGAAGTAAAAATTCTTCCTAAGAGTTGGCACAGAAAATTAGTTGCTCCTTTAAGTGCGGATGAATTTGATATTTCTGAACCTCGAATACCGGATAATATTTTGTCTGCTTTTGCGGAAGCTGGTTGTAAAGTTACTGAGTTTAAACCTGTAGATTTAAGGAATCATTTGAGGATGAATCAATCTTTAGGTTTGCCATTAAAAAATGCTCCGAAAGCCAGTCTGAAAAATCGGCAATGGGTAATAGATATGCTTGGTTATTGTGTGGAGGATAATTATCAAGATTTGCGGGGTTTACCATTAGCTATTTTGGCTAATAATTCTCTGGAAGTATTTGGCTATGGTTCAAGAAATCCTATCTTTATTCCTACCTTGGAAATTCAAAGAGAAATATTTGTCGATTATCCAGAATGGTTTTTACATTCAGATTTATGTCAAGGAATATATCTCCATAGAAAAGAGGGAGTTTTATATATGAATACTACTGAAGTTGCTAGAAATTTAACCAATATTGTTGATTCAACTCAGTGGCAACCTACTGGAGAAAATCTGCCTAATGAAAAGTGGTTAATTTTGGTTTATCGTTATTTCACGAGAGAGAATTTACCTGTAGATGAGTTGAATAAAGTTCCACTAATTCCTGCCAATGACGGTCTGCTTTATCGAGGTGGTTTAATTGAGACTCCTTTGTTGTCTAGAGATAATATTGATGAAAAAATTCTTGCAGCAATTAAATATTTTGGTGTGAACTTAATTGAAGTATCTAAAGAACTTGAGGAGGCTATTGTAAATTTTTTTGATATACATCCAGAGAAACTAATTTGGAAAGTTACAGCACCAGATGTTTTAGATAGTTTATATGCAATTTACGAAAGTCAAGGTTTAGCAATTTATGACCGACAGCACTATACAACTTTGCTAAATTATTTTGCAGATAGTTTCTGGTTAAACGGAGATAAGAAATATAGTCCTGCCAACCAAGACAAACTACGTCAGTTACCAATATATTTAACAGTTACGGATGAAATTGTTAGTCTGGATGAGGAAAATATTTATCTGCCTGCTGAAGGATATCAACCGCCAGAATTTATCGAAAATTTCCGACTTTTAAAATTAGGCGTAACTGAGTATGAATGGTTGCCACTCTTTAAATTTCTTGGCATTCCAATTTTAAGTAGAGCGCGATTAATTACTGACTGTTTATTACCAGAATATCCTACCCTTGCTTATGAGGAACAACTAATAGTATTAAGTTGGATTAGAGATAACTTGGATAAAGTTCAAAAAGAATTTGAATTAGAAACAAGCAGTCAAAACTTTGACCAATTTAAACAGCAAATTAAATCGGCAAGTTTAGTACGATGTACTGACGGAAGATTACGCTCCATAGAATCAATATATAGTCCGGAAATTGAAATAGTACCTCAAATTATGGGAAATAAAGCTGCAATTCCAGATATGAATTTTTACTCTGATAAATCTGATGAGTGGCTTAACTTCTTTGTCGAGTTAGGCATGAAAAAAATCCTAACTGTGGCAGACTTATTAAATTCTATAGATAATTTGATTCAGAAAGCAAATCGTTTTGGAGTAGATTCCGTTTCTGAATCTTTACTCAATATTTTTTAGTATATATTAGATAACTGGGAAGACGTGAAAAGCGAAAAACTACTGCAAAATATCCGGGAAAAATATTGGCTACCCGCCGAAAGAAACCCAGAAGTATTAAGTCGATATGCTGCTGCTTTAATACCAGAACCTAAATTATATCGCCCCCAAGATTTATCTTTGATTGAAGAAGCACATTTAGTAGCTAGTCAAAAACCTATATTTGCTGGAAAAAGTGAATTACTAAAGGAAGAAATTCGACGCAAACTTGGTTTTCTACCTGTAGAAGCAAATGTTGTATTAGACCATTTCGAGACAATAATTGGGAATTGGGAAAATGACGAAAAATAATTGGGTAAATTTTACTTGGGTTAATTTTATTTATGATTCAGCAAACCCAAATTTCATCGACTACTTAAAAAAGAGAAGTTAGTCAAAAGAAGAAATTCCATCTACCTCTATATTTCCCAGACAAATTTCCACAACTTCCCCTAGAAATTCCAGAGTCAGGCAGAATTTATGATTCAGCAAACCCAAATTTCATCGACTACTTAAAAAAGAGAAGTTAGTCAAAAGAAGAAATTCCATCTACCTCTATATTTCCCAGACAAATTTCGGCAACTTCCCCTAGAAATTCCAGAGTGAGGCAGAATTTATGATTCAGCAAACCCAAATTTCATCGACTACTTAAAAAAGAGAAGTTAGTCAAAAGAAGAAATTCCATCTACCTCTATATTTCCCAGACAAATTTCGGCAACTTCCCCTAGAAATTCCAGAGTGAGGCAGAATTTATGATTCATCTAAACGAAATTTCATCGACTACTCAAAAATCTCAACTCAGTCAAAAGAAGAAATTCCACCTACCTCCATATTTCCCAGACAAATTTCCACAACTTCCCCTAGAAATTCCAGAGTCAGGCAAAAATTATGATTCATCTAAACGAAATTTCATCGACTACTCAAAAATCTCAACTCAGTCAAAAGGAGAAATTCCACCTACCTCTATTTTTTCACAGACAAATTTCCACAACTTCCCCTAGAAATTCCAGAGTCAGGCAAAAATTATGATTCATCTAAACGAAATTTCATCGACTACT
>NZ_JAAHGT010000740.1 GCF_010672385.1 Okeania sp. SIO2F4 | reverse complement strand
CGTCAAAGGATTTTCAGTTGCATCCTCACTAAAATTCTGATATCATAAATCCTATAAGGGTTATCTCGCCCATATACATGATTTTTTATTCAACCAAAAAACCTATAGTCTCTTAGGGATAGAACTCGGTTCCCCTTCCCGTTTCGCTGCGCGACATGAAAGGCAGAGCAAGTGCGGCAGCTATATCGCCAATACTGTAGAAAGAAAAATCAATCAAAAAGAAAGATAGCAAATAGGTTCCATATACAAAAGCAATGCTCTTAATACCACAATGCTCAACATGAAACCCAAAGCAAAAAGCTAAAATCTTGCGTAACTAAATCTTAACCATTCACTGCAGATGGTTGATCGTCAATAGGAATTCTAGGAAAACTAGGCAAATCTATTACTCCTAATGATAAGTCCTGTTTTTCTGGAACTTCTGACACCACATCCTCCTCAAAAGGTTCAGACTCAAATATAGGAGTGTTCCAAGTTGGTAAATGTAATTTACTACTTGCTGGTGTTGCTTGTTCCATATCTTGCTGCACTTCCTCTGAAACTTCAGAAAAATCTTCTGCATCTATTTCTGTTTCTAGTTCAGGTTGATACTCACAAACATTCCACTTTCCTGTAGATATATTCCATGATATACGTTCGTGTTTAATCTCTGTGTTTGATTCTTCTTCAAAAGTCTCTACTTTTTTAAGTTCTGCTATAACCTTATTTTCTTCCAATCTTTCTACTTCCTGATATTGACTTTGTGCTTCAGCTAAATCATTTTCTATAACCACATACTCTCCTGCTTCTGTATCTTCTAAAATATCATTTTGGGATACTTCGTCTACTAATTCATAATCTGGAACTTCACCTATTCTACTAAATGAGGGTAGGCTAGGATTTAATGTACTTTCCCTAACATTAGGAAAAAAGTCATTCTCAGGAGTATTTTCTTCTGATGATGATACTTGTTGGGGTGTTGTCAAACCTTGAGGTAAATCTAACTTTTTTTCCAAATTAATCTTAGCAATACCTATTTCTTTCTTGTCAAGAATAGATTCTTCTTTTTGTTTATTTTTTATTTGCGCAGACCAAGGTTGAACTGGCTCTGAATTTATCAGAGGTAATATTTTCGTGTTGGTCTGAATGAAAGGATTTTCTTCATTAGAAGGTTTAGATTTAGAACTTATCTGAGATGTTTCTTCTTTTAAAGGTTCTGATTTAGAACTTACTTGAGGTGCTATAACTGGAGATAGTTCTGTAGGTCTTTCTGTTAGTTGATTTACCGTATCTATTCTCCCCGGCATTTCCAAGCATCTTTCTAAAGCTGCTTTAAATTGCATAGTTTGTTGCTGCTGGCGGTATAGTCTTGAGCGTAACTCTCGGCAACTATTTTCTAATTCTTTAAGATGATAACTTTGTTGGTTATAAGATTGTTTGGTTAACGCACATTCTCTTTCCATTTGTGCCTGTTGTTGTTCACTATTTTCCCACTTATCTGTTAGAGACTCCACTAAAACTTCCTGGCGCTGAATAATTTGATTACACAATTCTAGTTTGTAGAATAGACGAGTTACCTGCTGTTGAGTTGTTGCTAGTTCTCTAGTTCTTTCTTCTAGTAACTTTTCTTGATTTTCTAGAGTTTTCTGACATTCTTCTAAAGATGTTTCTAATTCTGTAACTCGATTTATCAGTTCACGGTTACATTCATGCAAAGCTTCCATAAGATTTGCAGATTCTAGCTCTTCAGTAGAGTCTTTTGTCAAAACTACTTTAACTTCTGGAACTTCCTGGGACTTTCTTTCAGTTCTATCTTGATTATCTAACCTTAAATCTTTTACTTCTGGTGAGGTTGTTTCTAATACTGGAATTGAATCTACACTAATAGAATCAGGAAAATTAACGGTCTCCCACTCATCCTCATCATTCTCTGGAGATGTTTGTTTTTCTGGAGCTAGATGTTCTTCGATTTTGTCCAATTCATAAGTGTGGTCCAGTTTTTGGTGATTTACTGGATCATTTGTTTCTGGTAAGTGCTGGTTTCCAGGAAGTTCAGCTTCTGGCATTGCTTTCACCTAGAGTCTACAAATTGCCTTATTGTTTCTATCTTTAATCTTAATGTTATCATCCCTGACCGTCAACTATAGCAGAAGTCAGAAGTCAGAAGTCAGAAGTCAGAAGTTAAATTCACAGAACAAACTATATTTGAGAGGGGCGAGAATGTCCTAACCACTCTGGTGACTGCTATATTTTGTCTCGGCAATACCCTTAATCATACATTTAGTTATACATTTGGCCAAGAAATACATTTTATTCTATGGCTTTAAGCATTTCCTTGCCAGAATGCTCCACAAATAGCTATTAGCTATTAGCTCAAGTCACAGCTATTGATTATAAAGGATTTCAATTTTTTTAATCTCCTAAGACTTTATTATTTATATTGCTATAGATTTGCAGCAGTTTGAGATTTATGGCCATATTTTTATTTCTCACTAATTGTGAAATACAATGGAAATCTAGAGAAATAATTAATATATTGATTTAGCCTAACTTCCAGAGGACTTTTTCCATGGCTTTAAATTTTAGATTTGCTGTTGCGAGTGACTTACATATTGCAGTCCCTCATACTATTGCTGAACAAGCACATCGTTTTCATTTAGTAGAAGTTAGTATTCCTGCTTTGGAACTGGTACTCGAACATTTAAGTAAATTAGATATTGATTTTTTACTACTACCTGGAGACTTAACTCAAGATGGTGAACCAGAAAATCATACCTGGTTAAGCAAAAGATTAGCTGCACTTCCTTACCCTGTTTATGTAGTTCCTGGTAATCACGATGTACCTGTCAAATTTGCCAATGATTATTCTATTGGTTTAGCAGATTTTCCTAGTTATTATCATCATTGTGGATATGATTATCAGCAACGATTATATTATACTGAACAAGTATTGCCTGGAGTGCGAATAATTGGGTTGAATTCTAATCAATTTGATACTTCAGGGAAACAAGAATATACTGGTGGTTTAGAGACAGAACAATTAGACTGGTTGCAGCAAATTTTAACCACTGCTGAAGAGGAATTAGTGATGGTAATGATACATCACAATGTGATTGAACATTTGCCAGACCAATCTAATAACTCTCTTGGTCGTCGTTATATGTTAGAAAATAGGTTGGTATTGTTAGATATTCTCCAATATGCAGGTGTTAAGCTTATATTTACTGGTCATCTTCATGTTCAAGATATTGCTGAATATCAAGGAATTTATGAAATTACAACTGGTTCTTTAGTTAGTTATCCTCATCCTTATCGGATAATTGATTTTAGTACTGATGCCAATGGTCAACAGTCTTTAAAAATTGAGAGTCATCGCGTTAATTCTTTGCCCAACTTACCTAATCTGAGTAATATTTCTAGGGAATGGATCGGCGATCGCTCTTTTCATTTTATGTCTAAACTTTTGACTAACCCTCCTTTAAATTTATCCCCAGAAGTTGCCAAAAAACTTGCTCCTAGTCTGCGTTATTTTTGGGCTGATATTGCTGCTGGGGACGCTGTGTTAGACTTTCCTAATTTTCCGCCTCATGCTCGACGCTATTTTCAAAGTTTTAGTACCACAAATAATATTGACAATAATGCAACTTTACTGTTGCCATAAAATTTTGTCTATTTGTCTAAGTAAAGTAAATTATTCAAGAAAAATAATTGAGAACTTAGAATCCACCTCTTTTTTAAGGGAGGAGGAAAAGCGTTTCATGTCGCTCCGCGTTTCGCTACGCGATATGAAAAACGCACGTTGTGCGGAACGCTAAACGGCGGTTGAAACCGCCAGGAAAGTTAAACGACACATAGTTTATTAGACCTACGAATCAGTTGGACTTTTTTCGGAGAAAATTGCCTAATAACAATGGTATTAATAGGGAAAATCTTAGAAAGTTCAGTAATAACTCTAATTTCCATAAAATTGGGTCTCAAGCCTCGCCCTTCTAGGGCGACTTTTTAGTTGCTAAATTATTCGATAAATATGTTATTATACTGTTAGTTGAAAACTCAGATTATGAAAGCTAGATTTAAGTATCTTATATATCCAACACCGGGACAAAGGCATCGATTAGCAAAGCTATTTGGTTGCGTTTGCTGGCACAACGCTACGCGAACGTGTTGTTTGGAATGATAGTCTAGCTTGCTCTCAAGAAAAATACAAATCAGGAAGTAACAAACCCACTAACTCACAGCTGCAAAAACAGTTTATTACTCAAGCAAAAAAGACTGAATATAGAGAGTGGCTTTCAGAAGTTTCTAACATACCATTGCAGCAATCTTTGAATGATTTAAACCAAGCTTATCAAAACTTTTTTAAATCAACAAAAGGCCAGAGAAAAGGTAAACCTGTCAAGCCTCCTAAATTCATGCATCAGGAAATCAAAACAAACTGCAAGATTTACAAAAGGAGGGTTTAAAATTGGTCAACATAAAGTTCCTAGCAACGCTAAGATTGGAAAGCTGAAAATTGTTTGGTCAAGAAAGTTACCTGCTGCTCCATCATCAGTAACAATTATCAAGGACTCAGCTAATAGATATTTCTTGAGTTTTGTAGTGGAAACATTACCTCGAATTTTGTCTAAAACTGATAATTCAGTACGTATAGATTTAGGTATTAAAACCTTTGCAACCTTGAGTAATGGTACAAAGTTTGATGCACCAAAACCACTCAAAAAACGAATTAAGAAGTAGCCTCTTGCCTCCTCCGGAGGAGCTGCGCTAACAGAGGAGCTGCCTCTTGCAGAGGAGCTACGCTAACGCTAACGAAAGTTAAGCAAGTCGTTATCTGATAAAACTAAAGGGTCTAAAAGGTATGAAAAAGCACGGATTAGAGTAGCTAAATTCCATGCCAAGCTGAAAGATACAAGGACAGATTTTATACATAAGTTATCTACTAAAATAATTA
>NZ_JAAHGT010000074.1:9640-18720 GCF_010672385.1 Okeania sp. SIO2F4 | reverse complement strand
TCTCAAAAATTAGTGTTGCTTTAAAAGAAGTTCCCAAACTATCTTGGAGAATATCGCTTAACTCAACAGTTGTCAGAGAATCTAATCCCATGTTAGTTAAAGGTTGTTCCCAATCTAATTGAGATGGATTTACTTGGAGAATATTTGAGATTAAAATCTGAAGATGAGATATTAGTAATTCCTGCCGTTTTTCGGGTTTGGTAGCTAAGAGGGTTTTTCGATCCAAGGTGGCTTGCTTTTCTTTTTCTTGCCGATCCAATTCTTGATAAATACTCTTGCCAACAACATCAAGACTTCCTTCTAGAAAACCTGCTTTGCAAGCATGGCGCTGAATTTTATTACTAGAAGTCTTAGGGATAGTTCCTGTTTTCAATAATAAAATTCCATAAACTTGTAACTGATGCTGTTGGGATACAGCTTGACGAATAGTATTAACCACCTGTTCTACATCTAGTTGTTCTAAGTAAGTTTCCTGAACTTCCTGAACAATAACCAGTTTTTCCTCACTTTCTACCTCTACCGAAAATGCTGCACCACAACTAGGTCGTAAAGCTTGATGACTTCTATCTACGGTTAACTCAATATCCTGGGGATAATGGTTACTACCTCGGATAATAATTAAATCTTTGAGACGACCAGTGACAAACAATTCATTATTGAGCAAAAATCCTAAGTCACCCGTCCTGAGAAACGGACCTTCGTTTGTCTCTCTTAAGTAATTTTGAAAAGTTTCTACAGTTGCTTCCGGTCTATTCCAATAACCTTGAGCAACACTAGGACTAGAAACCCAAATTTCTCCTACTTGGTTGCTTGAACATTCGGTTAAAGTTTCCGGGTTAACGATCAGAATTTTTTCATCTGAACCAGCACGACCGCAACTAACAATTTTTTGCGTACTTTCGCTCTCATCAGTTGCTACTCTAATCTGATTTTTAGTAAATTCAGATTTATCAATATTGAGAATAACTGGGGGTTCTGTTGTTAGCCCTAAACTAATACCCATAACACTCTCTGCCATTCCATATCCGGGAGTAAATGCTTGTCTGCGAAAGCCAGAGGGTGCAAAAGTAGAGGCAAAGCGATCGATAGTTTCTGCTCGAACAGGTTCAGCACCGCTCACAGCTAATTCCCAACTACTGAGGTCAAGCATTTCCCGTTCTTCGGGGGTTGTTTGGAAACAAACCAAGTCATAAGCAAAGTTAGGAGCTAAACTTTGAGTAGCTTTGTAACGAGAAATAGCTGTTAACCAACGCAACGGTTTTTGCAGAAAATCTAACGGTGACATTATTTTCACAGGAAAATTACCGTAGAGAGGTTGTAGCATTCCTACAACTAATCCTGTATTGTGACTAAAAGGTAACCAAGTTACTGTATGACTTTCAGCTGTTGTAGCAGACTGTTCGTAACCCATAGCCAAATTCTGGAGAATGTTCTGATGAGATAGCATTACCCCCTTTGGTTTTCCAGTTGAACCTGAAGTGTATTGCAGAAAAGCTAGGGTATCACCATTAATAGTAGGTTCTTGCCAATGCACCCCCATATTCTGAGCAATAATATTATTGCTGTCTAACAACTGCATTTTTGCCAGTGTAGAATTTTCGGCAAAGCGACCTTGTAAATAACCTAATAGAGGTGTGGTGGTAAGAACAAACTTTGCTTGAGCATCAGTAGCGATCGCTTCTAATCTAGAAATGGGTTGGTTGGGGCGGGGTATGGAGGCTGGTATAGCGATCGCCCCCGCATATAAACAGCCAAAAAATCCTGCCATCAATTCTAGTCCAGGGGGGTACAATAGCAAAACTCTTTCACCTTTAGCATCTAGGGACTGAAGATTAGCTGCTATTGCCTTGGCTTGTTTTTCTAATGTTTGATAGGTAAGACTATTTGTTTCTGTTTCACCATCTTGGAGAAAAGTAAAGGTTTTTTGCTCAGGTTTATTTAGCGTTCTATATTGTAGGAGGTCTATTAAAGTATTAAATTGCATATTATCTGGTAATTTTGTCAATTTATCAATATAAGGTGAATTAATCAAAGCATTAATTTCCCAATTGTATAGTTAAATGTAACATATTGTCAAATCAATTCTTAGAGATCTTCATTAATGGATAATGGATAATTGATAATGGATAATTACCTCTCCCTAAAAGGGAGAGCTAAGACTAAAAGGAAAAGATTTATTTCTCTTGGTTGATTGGATATGGCTAGGTTTCCTCAGCATCTCTCAACCGCTTTTTCCCCTTGAAAGGGGAGGCTTCAAGGCGCGAATTATCTAATTATTTAATTGTTTAATTATTAATTATTTCGGTAAATATTTATTTTGTCTAGAACTAATTGGGTATCTTCTTCAATCTTAAGTTTTTTCTGACTATGAACGCCACTCATTAAAGCCTCATGTCTTTCACCCATTCTAGTTCATTACTTCTGCTGAATTAATTCCAGGTAAAAATCCAGCATTTTTTACCCAATTAGCACATTCTGGTTCTAATTCTTCAGATATAATTATCTCATATCTTTTTAGCTGTTCAGTAGTTAATAAATTTTCCCAGCTACCATTCACTCCTTTGTTGATAAAAGTATTGGGTTTAAATACTCCTGATGGCTGAAACTTTTGCCAATTTAACTTCATATATTCTAGAGAACTTTTTGCTAAAATTATCTCTTTTTTTGACTTATTTATATCTAGATTGAGAAAATCAGAAATTATGTCAATTTCTTGAGATTTATCAGAGATTAAATTCTGATAGTGAACTAAAAGTACATTCGGTAAATTTCTCACCTGCCACCAACTTTTTATATGTTTCCAATAAGACCAATATTCAGCTTTATCCTCTTTTGTTTCTACCAAATCATCCCAAAAATATGAAAATTCTGGTAGATTTTCGTTGAAATATTTAGGCAAGAAAGATTTCTTATGATGATATAAAGATACTCCCACATCTCTGCCATCTCTTACTAAATAAATATATTTCCATTCTGGGTAATATGGCAAAGCTTCAAACAATAGATGACTTTTTAAAATTCTGGGACTTGGCAAACTTTCTATCCAAGATTTTTTATTTTCTGGGGGAGTAACAAAAATTTCTTCTACCCAGGAACTAATGTCATGGATAGATTCAAAATTATCATCATCATTAACAATTAGATTAACTATTTGTTGAGTTAAAGTTGTGCCTGATTTGTAACAGGAGCAGATGACAATATCAGTGTTTCTTGGCTGAATTAAATCCCATATTGTTGAATCGCGCATTTCGTCTTTTATTACTATCCGGTTTTGATGGAATGATTGATTGTTTGGCATCATAATTATTTTCTAAATTTTTCCTAGGTAGTTGATTGATAATTTTTCGATTATTCTTTTCAACAATTATATAGGTTTAATATCAAAAAATCAAGAGCATCAAAGGTTGATTAATTTTCCTTATAGATGTATGGCTTGTGGAAATTGCTTATCTAACTTTTAATGAATATAAATAATTCTCAAAATGTCAGCATTCAGCTATTAGGATTTAGCTATCATATGCATGAAATAATCAAGGAACGACCAGGGTTAGGTAATGACCAATTTAATTCATAGCTGTTAATTTTATTTGTGAGGAAAATTATCCTCTGGTACGATCGTGAGTTAATAACAAATAGCTGTTAAGGTAGTTCTTCCACAGGAAGCTAACTGATGGCTAACTGCTGAATGCTGAATGCTTACATCAAAATCAGGTGAACTAATCAAATGCTGTGGAATTAATTTCAGATAAAAATCCAGCATTTTTTACCCACTTAGCACATTCTGGTTTTAATTATTCAGATATAATTATCTCATATCTTTTTAGCTGTTCAGTAGTTAACAAATTTTGCCAGCGACCATTCACTCCTTTATTAATAAAAGTATTGGGTTTAAATATTCCGACTGGCTCAAATTTATCCCTATTTTACTTCATATATTCTATAGAACTTTTTGCTAAAACCACCTCTTTTTTTGACTGATTTATATCTAGATTGAGAAAATCAGAAATTCTGCCAATTTCTTGAGATTTATCAGAGATTAAATTCTGATAGTGAACTAAAAGTACATTCGGTAAATTTCTCACCTGCCACCAACTTTTTATATGTTTCCAATAAGACCAATAGTCAACTTTATCCTCTTTTGTTTCTACCCAATCATCCCAAAAATCTGCAAAATCTTCTGGTAAATTTTCATGGAAATATTTAGGCAATAAAGAGCCAAGATGATGATAGAAAGATACTCCCACATCTCTGCCATCTCTTACTAAATAAATGTATTTCCATTCTGGGTAATATGGCAAAGCTTCAAACAATAGATGACTTTTTAAAATTCTCGGACTTGGTAAATTTTCTATCGAATATATATTTTTTTCTGGGGGAGTAATAAAAATGCTTTATGGACAGATACTAATGTCATAGAGAGATTCAAAATTATCATCACCATTAACCATTAAATCAACTATTTGTTGAGTTAAAATTGTACCTAACTTGTAACAGGAGCAGATGACAATATCAGTATTTATGGGCTTAATTAAATCCCAGATTCTTGAATCCCGTCGTTCGCTTTTTATTACTATTCGGTTTTTCTGGAATGATTGATTATTTAGAGCATCACAATTATTTTTGAACTTTTTCCTAGCTAGTTGATTTATGATTTTTTGATTAATCGTCTAAATAATTAGAGAGGTTTAATATCAAAAAATCAATTAATTTAATAGAACCCTCCAAAAAGACCTTAGAGGTATTCAGTTGATAGTAGACATATTAGACCAAAATCAGTCATAGTAAGTTTTTTTCTAATTTTCTGATTTTTTCTCTATAATGAAAATTTTAAATATTACGACAATCAATCATTATCTGGGATAGTTGAGAAGATAATCAATCAAAATAATACCGTTAAAGTAGTAGGGGCTTGCTGGCCATTCGCCCGTACAAAACATCCATTAAGATTTAATAGACAGAAAACTTTGACATTACAATGATTTCAAGGGATGATTTGACATACGTTACTTTGAAACTATTTGTAACATCCTGAAAGTGAAATAGTATAACAAACCGCGATCGCATCATAATCACCTCATAAATCTCTCAATCTTAAGTAAATATAGAACTTAGTGTAATTTTTAATTCATCTGCCTAAAATGAAATATAATTTTATATTTTGCTCCCAAGGCCATAAACAATAAAACAAGATGAATCTCACCAAAAAAACTATTGCAGCCTTTGTCTCTCCTGGAATACCCCTTTCTGCTCTTGGCCTTCCTCTTCTAGTTTACCTTCCCCCATTTTATGCAGAAGAAATGGGACTTGGCCTTTCTGTGGTGGGCACAGTTTTTATGATTACCCGTTTCTGGGACGTTTTTACCGATCCAGTTCTTGGTGTTCTCAGCGACAGGGTAACAACTCCTCTAGGTCGTCGGCGCCATTGGATTATATTATCCGTTCCTATTTTAATGATTTGCGTTTACAAAGTATTTATACCGGAAGCACCAGTTACCTTCTTTTATCTTCTGTTCTGGATGCTGTTGTTGTATGTCGGTTGGACTCTGTTGAGTATCTCTCATATGTCTTGGGGTGCAGAATTATCATCAGATTATTATGAACGAGCGCGAGTTCAAGGTTGGCGAGAATTTGCTTTAGTTTTTGGTATGTTAGCTGTTTTGATACTTCCGACTATTCTGGAACAGACTGGAGGTGCTGATAGTGGAACTAAAGTTGCTGCTATGGGTTGGTTTACAATTATACTGCTGCCCATCACTGTAGCGATCGCTGTTAGTAATGTCAAAGAAAAACCTGTGGCACCGTCTTGTCAACTTGGTTTGTTCAAGTCAACCTCTCTACTGTTGAAAAATAAACTGCTAATACGAGTGCTACTAGCAAATTTAATGACTGGTCTTGCTCCGGGAATTGTTGGTTCAATCTACGTTTTTTTTCTAACTTATGTAATGCAACTAGGTGAATGGTCTAGTTTGATGCTCTTACTGTATTTTGTAGCTAGTTTTTGTGGAGTTCCTTTTTGGATGCGTCTTAGTTATAGGTTAGAGAAGCATCGAACTTTTGGTGTTGCTAAAATATATGGTTGTGTAATTCTTATCGGTTTATTGCTCGTTCAACCAGGAAACTTATGGTTGTATGCTTTAGTTAATATTCTTTTCGGCATCGAATCTGGTGCAGGAGCGTTTTTATTGCGCTCAATTATGGCAGACGTTACAGATCATGATAATTTGGAATCAGGAACCCAGCGTACAGGTCTTTACTATTCACTATTAACCATGACTACTAAAGTTGGTTCTGCTTTGGGAGTTGGAATGATTTATCCGATTTTAGATTGGATAGGTTTTGTTCCTGGGGGCGAAAATACTGCTGGAACAATTGAAGCACTTAAATATATATTTATTTGTGTACCTATTCCAATTAGTCTTTTAGCAGCGATCGTTATCTGGAACTTTCCACTAGATAGCACTCGACAAAAAGAATTACATCGTATGTTGGTAGAACGTGATTCTATGGTTAGTTCAAAAGACATCTCCGAAAAAGATATAGACTTTTTGTCAGAGTAGGCAACAGGAAAAACTTAAGAAATGAAAATTAAATAAGATCCAAAAATAGATAAAGTAATGATAGGCTGCTCTTTATACAAGTTAAACTTCTAATTCTATGAATCCTTATCCTGTGAAAGTAGAGCAACAAATGCAAAAACTATATCAGTCATTATCAGAAAAAGATCGTCGTCGTTATGGGGCAATAGAAGCGCTGAAACTGGGATGGGGAGGAATAAGTTATATTAGCTTACTATTTGGGTGTGACTACTACAAAATTCGGTTTGGGATAGACGAACTTGATGATGAATCAGCAATGAGCATGAGGGATATTCGTCCCAGTGGAGGAGGAGGCAAATCAGCGATGGAAACCATAGAAGGAATTGATGAGGCATTTTTGAAAGCCATTGCCGAACATACAGCAGGTTCACCAATAGATGAACAAGTCCATTTGACTTGCTTTGAATCGACAAGAAATTGCTCAACTATTGAAAGATGAAGGGATAACAGTGAGTGTTACAGTAGTTGACCAACTCTTGGTTAAACATAACTATCGTCAACGCAAAGGCCAAAAACCCTTGACACTCTTATGTATGAACATCCCCAACGCAATCAACAGTTTGAAAACATTGAACAGCTCAAAGAATCTTACCAACAGGTAGTTCAATAATTAATAATTAATAATTAATAATTAATAATTAATAATTAATAATTACCTCTTCTTAGAAACGGATAGGATTGACTAAAAGGATTTTTTTTCTTTTTTCTCCATGAATGGAGAGGCTTTATACCTTAATTTTTCGGTAATCCAGTATTGAGTATGGATACAAAAAAAAGAATTAATTGGGAACTTGTATCGGGAAGGAAAAATGTACACAACAGAGGAATTGCAAGTATTTGACCATGATTGGCACTCTTGAGTAAGGGGAGTAGCTATTCCACATGGCTTGTATGATCTAGCACTTAATGTTGGCTACATTCAGATTGGTACGAGCCATGATACCTGCGATCGCGTTAACATCCATATCATCTTATCACCTATTATAATCCATAACACACTCGAAGACTATTCGCGCTGTTCCGCGAATAGGCGAGGAATCTTAGCCCTCTCCTCCCTCTCCTCTGGGGTGTGTATCAAGATTCAACTGCGTCAAATCTTGATACACACCCCAGGGCAAAGGCATCTTATTTTGAAGTCCTGACAGGGCAAGAATTTTAGCTATTTAAATATTTATACTTATTGCTCCTATAAGCCTTAAGGACAAAAGCTTCCATTCTCAATAAGCATTTTCTTTGAGTTGAAGTATTTTTCAGTTGATTTGGTAAATACCCTTTCTGTATATAGCTTTCAGCTAGCTTATCACCCCGTGAGGTTAACTCCACTTGTTCCTTAAATCTAACTGCCCATTGATGATAGGGACAATACTCATCTTATCATTCCCACACTTTCTTGATGCACCCCAACAATAGTTTTGAGTTGCTTGGCACCCCGTGAAGTTTTAAGTCTAAAAAGTGCATAACCTGACTTGCATCAGATATATGTACTGCTAGAGGAAAGAACTTGATTCCTTTTCAACCAAGAGCTATCCCTAAGCATCTACCATCTAGGAGTTTGACTTTTACAGTGTTCGCTCTTAAGTGTGCTTGACATCTCCAGGGGTTGAAACACCATGCTGTGTGTGGTTAACCGACTGCAAAGATGAAGCAATAGCTTCCTGTCTCTGGGAATCTACTTATAAAGCGGTGTTGAGGCTATATTTTGCCTGAAAAATTGTTGAAGTCCCAGTAGTCAAAAGTGAAATCAGCAACGATATTAAGTTTTGATGCCGATTAAATTCAAGAGTCAAAAGCCTTTCATAGAAATACTTTTAGCATTTTTGGTACTGCTAACAGCTTCTAAGCGCATGAGGCAAGTTTTGAGGAGTTGCTCAGAAATTTTTTCTGCAAATCCTCAAAAGTGCATAACTTGACTTGCATCAGATATATGTACCGCTAGAGGAAAGAACTTGATTCCTTTTCAACCAAGAGCCATCCCTAAGCATCTACCATCTAGGAGTTTGACTTTTACAGTGTTCGCTCTTAAGTGTGCTTGACATCTCCAGGGGTTGAAACACCATGCTGTGTGTGGTTAACCGACTGCAAAGATGAAGCAATAGCTTCCTGTCTCTGGGAATCTACTTATAAAGCGGTGTTGAGGCTATATTTTGCCTGAAAAATTGTTGAAGTCCCAGTAGTCAAAAGTGAAATCAGCAACGATATTAAGTTTTGATGCCGATTAAATTCAAGAGTCAAAAGCCTTTCATAGAAATACTTTTAGCATTTTTGGTACTGCTAACAGCTTCTAAGCGCATGAGGCAAGTTTTGAGGAGTTGCTCAGAAATTTTTTCTGCAAATCCTCAAAAGTGCATAACTTGACTTGCATCAGATATATGTACCGCTAGAGGAAAGAACTTGATTCCTTTTCAACCAAGAGCCATCCCTAAGCATCTACCATCTAGGAGTTTGACTTTTACAGTGTTCGCTCTTAAGTGTGCTTGACATCTC
>NZ_JAAHGT010000074.1:0-9540 GCF_010672385.1 Okeania sp. SIO2F4 | reverse complement strand
TGCATCAGATATATGTACCGCTAGAGGAAAGAACTTGATTCCTTTTCAACCAAGAGCCATCCCTAAGCATCTACCATCTAGGAGTTTGACTTTTACAGTGTTCGCTCTTAAGTGTGCTTGACATCTCTAGGGGTTGAAACACCATGCTGTGTGTGGTTAACCCACTGCAAAGATGAAGCAATAGCTTCCTGTCTCCTGGGAGCCGGAATTTCACGCTAACTAGCAGTCATGTCATAGCGACGAACCTTGTTCTTACTCGTATCCGACTATCATAGCAGACTTTTACTCCGGGTTAAAACCCGCGTGTCGTTATTCAACCAGCCGTTAAAGCAGGCGCTGTGTACTTCCTCCCGTCATTTTTTATGTTTTTAACCATTGTCACCCCGTGAGCTTAAATAGTCAACATAGTGATCGAATTGACTTAAAAGTCGTCTAGATTACAATTTTAAGTAACTTTAAGTTATTTGAAGCAACCTTAAGTAACCCACTGTACAGAGGATCGACAAAAATGATCGCAATCAATGAATTAGCTCTTACTCAAGACACATCGAAGTTTTCTAAAATTCTCAATAAACTTATTGAGCAAACAAATTCTGACATTTACGATCCCTTTAAAGAACTTGTTTGGCCAGAAGATATAGAGCAAAACAAGTTGTGGATGTCCCTTAATTTAATGTCGGTTCATGGAACTCGTTTTGAACATGAACTCACTCAAGAACAATTAATTGAATTAAGCAAGTGGGAATTTATTAATTTCTGTAGTCTAAATGTGACAGGTATTCGTGAACTGTTAGTAGAAATGACAGGACGACTTCATACACCAGGGTTTGAATTTCTCTCGGAATATCTACATTATTTAATCGCAGAAGAGAATGAGCATATGTGGTATTTTTCAAAATTCTGTCTGCAATATGGGAAAAAAATCTATCCAGACCGTGCTTTAGCCATGGCAAATTTACCAGAAGCTGATATCGCCAACTTCATGCTCTTTAGCCGTATTCTGATTTTTGAAGAAATCGTTGATTTTTATAATCGTCAAATGGCTAAAGACAGCACTTTACCAAAGTTCATTCAGGACATTAATAAACTTCATCATGCTGATGAAGGTAGACACATCACCTATGGTCGTCAGTATATCAACTTAGTATGCCAGGAGCTAAAAAATAGATATTCAAAAGAACGGATCATGGAAATTGAAATAGCTGTGAAAAGTTTTATGAACCTAGGCACACAAAAGCTCTATCGGCGTGAAATATATGCTGATGCTGGATTTGAAAAACCAGGTCAGATTCGTAAAGAATTACTAGCGAATCCAGTCCGTCACCAATTTAATAATGAGTTATTAGAACGTGTCACTAAATTTTTTACAAAAATCGGCTTATTCTCAAAGCCCAATACTCACTAACAAACAGACCAGATTATGAATTAGTCATCTAATTCCTTAAACATTAACAAAATGTTTAAGTCAAAAATAAACTATTAAAATTCAAACGTCTGCGAAATATAAACTTGCAGAATGTTAATTTTAATAGTTTTACATAACAGGTTTTGTCGGACTTAAATTTCTCATTAACTTTTTAAACAAAGAAAAACACTCATGTCCCAAAGAATTCTAACATCGCTACTATGGCAAGCAGCAGAACGTTGGCCTAATCGGGTGTATTTAGATGGAGAACATACATATACATATGCACAAGCAGTTAGCGCAGTCGATAAGTTAGCAAAAAGCTTAGAGTCTGTAGGCGTTAAGCGTTGGGATCGAGTGCTAATAGTTGCTCAAAATCAACCCGAAATCTTATTGGCTTTGTTTGCTGCCAATGTTCTCGGTGCTACCGCAACTATCTTGCATCAAGCCAGCACTGAGATAACGCTAAAAAATATTCACAGTCAGCTTCAACCACAAGCAGTGTTGTTAGATGACAAAATGAAGTCACATTTTGACTGTTTTGAAGGTAGCTCCTTACTCGACATTTCAACCATCAAAAACCTTGAATGTCCTCCTTTTGAACAAAGTCTAGAAAGTCTTCAAACCTTAAGTTCCAAGCGGGGCACAATTGATACTGATCCTGCTTTAATTATTTATACTTCGGGATCGACAGGAAAACCCAGAGGAGTGGTACTAACTCAGGATAATATACTCTTTGTCGTTGAAAAAATTCAAAAGCGACTCGGTTATTCCTTAGAAGACTCAATTGGGCTTTTTCTCCCTCTCTCATTTGATTATGGTCTATATCAAGGTTTTCTTGCTGCACAAGTTGGTGCTAGACTTGTTGTGAATAGCTCGGAGTTGGCAGGTCCATCATTGATTGGAACTTTACGCAAAAGAAACATCAACATTCTTCCAGGGGTTCCTAATCTTTTTGAATCCTTGTTGAAAATGTTAGAGAGACGGCAAGAAATCTTACCAGAAATTCGTCTTGCTACTAACACTGGCGCACACTTGAGCGAACAACATATTCTTCGATTACAAAACGCACTTCCTGAAGCTTCAATTTATCCGATGTATGGATTGACAGAATGTAAGCGTGTCTCAATTTTATCTCCCGAAGAAGCCAAAAAACATCCTGGTTCTGTAGGTCGTCCACTTGATGACACGGACGCATTTGTCATTGATGACTTAGGAAATCGACTTTCTCCTGGTCAAGTCGGCGAACTGGTTGTCTGTGGGCGTCATCTTGCTCTAGGATACTGGAAAGCTACTGTTGAAACCGAAGTTCGCTATCGACCTCATCCATCGGGAATAGGACGCGCTCTTTATACAGGGGATAACTTCAAAATAGATGAAGAAGGATATCTCTACTTTGCTGGGCGCAAAGATGAACAAATAAAGCGGCGAGGGTTCCGCCTTCATCCTCTAGAAATTGAAAAAGCAGCTTTGGAATTGGAGGAAGTTAAGCACGCTGCAGTTATACAGCTAGAAGAGCATCTCATTTTATTTATTATTACCGCTCAAGCAGGGATTTCTCAGGAGATGATTTTGTCAAAACTTAGTGAAGTTTTAGAGTCATACAAGATTCCTGATTTTGTCGAGATATTAGAGAATTTTCCCAATACTTTGAATGGAAAAGTCAATCAACGAGCATTAGAGGAAATCTGGCGAAAAAAATCTGAAAAACAATCAATCGCTCCCTTAAGGAAGCAGAAAATTTCATCCTTAACAAATCGGTAGTCAAGTAGTCTACGAAGCAAGAATCCACTCCACTCATTTCATGGAGTGTCAAAGGCAAATCACTTAGCAGTGCTAAAACTGATATTTGCTGTTAGTTTTACCTTGAAAAAAATAATTGAATGCATAAAAACTTATGCCTAATGTTAAAGACTTAGAAACTCAACAGAAAGCTTTCGAGAATTGGCGTTCCCTAGTTGCTAGATTTGGTTCTCCTCTTTATGTATATGATCTTGATACTGTGGAACATCAAGTAAGGGAATTAAAACAAGCTTTGCCTACTAATGCCAAAGTGTTTTATTCTCTCAAAGCTAATCCACTACCAGCTATTGTCAAAACCGTACAAACGGCTGGGTGTTGTTTAGAAGTCTGCTCAAACCATGAACTTAGTGTTGCTTGTAATTCTGGAATTTCTATTGAACAAATCCTCTATAGTGGTCCAGGAAAAACGACAGAGGAAATTGGTCAAGCTATTGCCATAGGAGTCAATCATTTTTCAGTAGAGTCTTATACCGATCTAGATCGTCTGGAAAAGGCTGCTGAAACAGCCCAAAAAAGCATCCGTTTATTGCTGAGGGTTAACCCGATGGAACCACTCCAAGGCGGACTAGCGATGAGTGGTACCCCCTCACAATTTGGTTTTGAAGAAAGTGTTCTACTTAATGGTGCTCAACGACTTAGTCAACTGAGTTCTTATGTGGAGATTATTGGGTATCACATTTACTATGGAACTCAGATCGACAGTGAAGAATCTCTGATTAAATCATTTAAAGCAGGTATTGATTGTACTGAGAGACTTACCAGTCAGCTTGGATTTACCCCTCAAGTGATTGATTTGGGTGGCGGTTTTCCTTGGCCTTTTGCCAATCAAAAATCAGCGATCGCTCTTGATAATTTGCGTTCTCGTTTAGAGCAACTACTGGCTCAACGAAAATACACAGCAGAAGCCGAAATTTGGTTTGAATCAGGACGTTACCTTTCTGCTTCAAGCGGTACACTACTGGCTACAATTCTGGATATAAAACCCGGAAAATTTGATTCTAAATTTGTGGTTTTAGATGCCGGAATTAATCATTTAGGGGGAATGTCAGGATTGGGACGAATTCCCAGAGGTTATGTTTTGATGTATAACCTTTCATCTGAACAAGAAGCTTGGTCAACAGAAACAGCTAATGAGGGACGAACCTTAGTTGTTGGTCCATTGTGTAGTCCACTTGATTGTTTGACACGCAAAACCGAGTTGCCTCCATCGGTGAATATCAACGATATTGTTGCTATTCCCAACGTTGGAGCTTATGGATTAACAGCTAGTTTAGTAGCTTTTCTAAGTCGTCCTGCTCCCCTAGAAGTCTCTTTACGTAATGGAATTCCAGTAGATTTATCAAGTCTGCGAACTGGCCATGAATCTCTGCAATTTTTACTTCCTGAACCAGAAAATTTATCCATCAATATCACAGGAGATAGTATCCGTGAACAATACGCTTGAACGACTTAAAGTTTGTATGGTTGAGCATTTGAAATTGGTAACATCCGTTGACCAAATTGATAATGACAAAGAACTTACAACCTTAGGATTAGATTCTATGGCAGCCACAAATCTAATGCTTGATCTTGAAGATGAGTTTGAAGTCACCTTTCCCGATGAGTTATTAACTCCGGATGTATTTAAAACTACGAACACCCTTAATTCTGCTATTGAAGAACTTCTAGACTTATGAAAACATACGATCTCGAAACACTTCTAACAAGAGAATCCTTAAACAATCAGCTATCGACTGGTAGTCGCTTACAGCTATCTTCTCTACAGCGAGCTTATTGGATAGGAGAACAAACGAGCTTTGATCTGCACGTTCATCCTCATCTTTATTTAGAGATTGAGCTATCTGATTGCGACAGCAAGGCACTTTACCAAGCCCGAAACACTTTGTTAGCTAGACATCCCATGCTGCAAGCTAAAGTTTTGCCTACTGCTGAAATTGTTGTAAGAGACAGATTATTTGATTCTGACATTCCAGAACATGACCTGAGTCAAATGAATCACGAAGAAGTGACTAAGCAGCTTGAACAGATTAGGAAACGACTTTATCGGTCTGACATCAAAGCAGAAACTCCTCCCAATATTCATCTAGAAATTACCAGACTCAAAAATGTAACGCGGATTCACATCAATATAGATTTATTATTTCTCGATGGTAGTAGCGTTCGCACTGTTTTGTCTGAACTGTCTCAGATGTATACCAAGACCCATCATAAATGGAGCGAGAAATCCTTTGACCTTTCTCGTTATGAACTCCACCGACGACAAAAGCAGGCATCAGAGCGTTATCAACGGACAAAAAACTACTGGTTTGAACGGCTGCGAACCTTGCCAGGGGGACCTCTTTTACCCTTAAAATCGAATTCCATTCCTCGTCGTTCCCATCTTGTTCGCCGTCGTCATGTCCTTTCTGCAATTCAGTGGCAAATCATTACTAAACGGGCTAAAGAACAAGATATAAATCCCACAACCCTATTGTTAACAGCTTTTAGTCTAATAGTCGCTTATTGGTCAAAAAACCAACATTTTTCCCTGACCATGATGGTTCAGAATCGAGATCCCGAATTTGGGGATCTTTCTGGGGTAGTAGGAAATTTTGCCAGCACTGTCTTAGTAGAAGTGAACTTCAGTGAAGCCAAGTCATTTGCCCAACATACCTATGATATTCATCGCCAGGTTTTTCGTGATGTTACTCGCTCCATGGTATGTGGTTTAGAGGTCTTGCAAGAACGAAATCGCCAGCAAGGGTCTGCTTTTTACGCATCAAGTCCAGTGGCTTTTGTCAGTATGTTAGACAAACCTGATGAATCAGTGGCACCAGGTATCTTTCAACTCGAAGGAGAGAACATGGTTTTCTGCGGGTTAGAAACGCCCCAAGTGTTATTGGATCATCAAGCTATTAGTAGAACTGATGGTGGTGTTGCGCTAATTTGGGACACGGTTGATTCAGCTTTTGAGGAAGGAATCTTAAACGATATGTTTGATGCCTACGTTTCTCTAGTCTCTCGTTTAGATCAAGAGCAAACCTGGCAGGAATCTTATTTTGATTTTCGTTCTCCACAACAGCAAGCAAGTCATCGAGAATACAATCAGGTTCAAGCACCTCTTACAGAGCAATGTTTGCATGAATATCTCTATGAGCAAACCCAGAAGACACCAGATAAAACACTGCTGATTGACTCACGACGGACTTTCAGTTATCAACAAGCAACTGAACTTTCCAATCGTATTGCCTGGACTTTACGCCAGCAGTACCAAGTCAAACCTAATGAATTAATTGCAGTTTATGCTTCTAAAGGTTGGGAACAAGTAATTGCTGCTCAGGCAATTCTGACTTCAGGGGCAGCTTATGTTCCCCTCTATCCTAGCTTTCCCGACAATCGGAAACAGGACATCTTAGAACGCTGTGGTTGCCGTTTGGTCTTAACAAATTCTGCTCATCTCAATGATAGTTGTCTCAAAGGGGTAGAAAAAATTGCTGTCGATGTCAGCGATAATCTAGTGACGAACTGTGATAACTTACCTCGAATTCAGTCCCCTAATGACTTAGCTTATGTGATTTTTACTTCCGGTTCAACAGGGAAACCTAAAGGCGTTGTTCTAAATCATCTTGGACCTGTCAACACCATTGAGGATATCAATCGTCGCTTTGGGATTACTTCACAAGATACTATCTTTGGTATTTCCGAACTGACGTTTGACTTGTCAGTTTATGATATATTTGGTACTATGGCAACAGGAGCTACACTTGTTTTGCCACCAGAGGGGATAAATCGAGAACCTGCCTTGTGCGCTCAATTATGTAAACAACACGGGGTAACTGTTTGGAACTCAGTTCCAGCCTTAGCGCAACTCTTGGTTCAGTATTTTGAAAGTAATTCATTGACTAGCGACTTATCAGTTCGGTTGTTCATGATGAGTGGGGATTGGATTCCTGTAAGATTACCTGGCAAACTCAAAGAACTGTTTTCATCACGGACTATTAGTTTAGGAGGCGCAACAGAAGGTTCTATTTGGTCTATTTACTACGACATCGATCGTGTCGATCCGAATTGGAAAAGCATTCCCTATGGCTATCCTCTTAGTAATCAGGAATTTTATGTTCTCGATAGTCGAAAACAGGCACGACCTGATAATGTTTCCGGAGAACTGTATATCGGTGGCATAGGTGTTGCTCAAGGATACTGGAAAGATGAACAAAAAACAGCCCATTCCTATTTGGAACATCCGGTTACCCATGAGCGAATTTACCGAACGGGGGACTGGGGAGTACGCCGTTCAGACGGTTACATTGAATTTCTAGGACGGGAAGATGGTCAAGTCAAAGTTCGAGGATATCGGATCGAGTTAGGAGAAATAGAAAGCACTCTTCAACGGCATCCGGCAGTAGTTAATGCTGCGGTCAAAGTAATTGGAGAACAGCCACAAAATGCTTATCTAGCTGCTTATCTAATTGCTAAAAATGAGACGGAGGTGGATTGGCAAGAAGTGAAACAATACGCTGAAGAATTCTTGCCTGATTATATGATTCCTACCCGTTTCATCTTTCTCGAACAATTTCCTTTGGGAGCAACTGGGAAAGTTGACCGCAAAGCTCTGCCAATTCCCAGTGATTACCAACATTCTCAAAATAGCGAACCACCTGAGACTGATACAGAAAGGAATTTAGCCAGATTGTGGTCAGAAATTCTGGGCATAGAAACTCTAATGCGAGAGGATAATTTCTTTGAACTAGGGGGAAATTCATTCAGTGCCATTCGTCTCATGGCTTTAATAGCTGATACCTTTGATTTGAATATTCCTGTCACCACCCTTTTACAACATTCCACTCTCAAAGCACTTTCTCAATTTATCGATGAACACTATCAAACAGGAGTAGATAGTGCTGAAACTTGTTTGGTTTCAATTACTGGTCATCAATCTAAGCCTCCAATATTTTGGTTCCACCCATCTGGTGGCGGAATCCTCTGTTATAAAGACCTAGCACAGCTTTTATCAGAACGATTTGGTTGTTTAGCCCTGGAAGCATCTGGTACAAGTAGACAAAAAAGCCAGCTGTCCCTATCTGAAATGACCAAACTCTATTTAAAAGAGCTCCACTCTGCGAATCCATCAGGTCCATACCATCTTGGCGGATGGTCAATGGGAGGGGTTATCGCTTATGAGGCAGCCCAGCAACTTACGAAGCAAGGAATTAAAGTTGATAGCTTAGTGTTAATTGATAGTCCGGCTCCATTACGTCAAGAGGCTACAGAATTTAAACAACTTATTTCTTGGTTTGTGTCCGATCTTGCCGAAGTAGATCAAGACCTAGCATTGAATTGTCTTCAAGAAGAAAACAATTCTACAAATCTATTGCTTCAAGCACTCACAGAAGCACAACAAAAACATTGGCTACCCGCTGGGAATATACAGGATTTAATTTCTCTTTTTGAGATTTTTCGGTCTAATATTGAGGCACTTCATAGTTATCAGGCTTTGCCCCTAAAAGCTGAGATTCCTTGCCTAGTTGTGATGGCAACGCAAAATGTTGAAGAGCGTGTGGCGAGTAATTCTATAGAGGTATGGCATTCCTTGTTGCCAAAAACAACTTGGTTTTCTGAGCTAGAAGGAAATCATTATTCTCTTTTAAAATCTCCAACAGTTAATCAACTGGCCAAACTGATTTTAGAGCATTCTCAAAATCAATATTAAGTTGTTCCACTTTCTCACAAGTATTGTGGTAGAAGAATGGAAAAAATTGAGAAAAAATAAGATGTTGATATCTTATATAGAATTTGTTTGAATAGCCGTCATTGCGACAATAGGAAGCAATCTTTGTGCGTTCCTGAGATTGCTTCCTTCCACGGAGTGACCGTCGCAATGACTACAAGAACTAATTATCCGGATTTGATCTTAGACATAGGCGTGATCATCAAAAATCAAATCAATTATCGGCTATAAATCATCAATTATTTCCCCCTACTCCCTACTCCCTACTTCCTCTTTTCCGGATTTGATATTACAGGAGATTCCGAGTATATGAAGTACAGATATTAACAATTAAATTTTTGTAGTGCGGGCATCTTGCCCGCGATGGGTGTACCTCACATCTGAGACAAATAACCAATTCAACCATCAAAAACAAGGTGAATTCAATGATTTCAATTAATGACGTTTTCAACGAAAATTTCTATTTAGAGATTAATCCTGATGCAGCAGCATCGGTAAGTCAGGGAGAATTTGCTAGTGGATTAGACCACTTTTTCAATGTAGGAATTAATCAAGGGTTGCAATTTTCCCCATTTATCGATTTAGACTATTATAAACGGGTGGCTAATCCAGACCTTGTGGATTA
>NZ_JAAHGT010000739.1 GCF_010672385.1 Okeania sp. SIO2F4 | reverse complement strand
CGCCATTCGAAGTCTTGCTCGAAGCCGCCTTGGACGTCTTCACCCGGCATCCGATCATTAGTGACAACCAGACAGTGTTAAAGGGAGCATAGACTGTTATTTTTTCAAGCTTCGACTACTTGAAGATTTATCATCCTAATATGGCAAGTAAACAAAGCTAATTTTCAGGTGATAAATATATATTCATTGATACAAAATTTGATGCCGACTTTTCCTGTCTCGTTAATCGAATTTTAATGTGAGTCCCCAAGTCAAAGATCGGATGTTTGCATCTCTAATTATCAACAGTCTCTGATTCTTGAAAAAAAATATTCTATATAATATAAATGTCTAAGTTAGACCCAGATCAGGAAGCTACAAGTGTTAGTAAAGACATATTAAAGCGCATTAACTCTCTGAAAAAAGAAAATGAAAGATTGTATAATATTTTAGCAATAGATGTTTGGGCATTAGCCAAGACTATGGATGAATTTCATCCTGGATTTTGGGCAGCTTTTATGAAAAATCGAGATAAAGCTTTAAAAAAATTTATGGCTGATACAATTAAAAATAAGCAAAAAGATGATAGCCTTCCCCCTTTTCTGCGTTAGTTTAACTTCAAAAACTTACACATTTACAAAAAATATATAGCAGTATGAAATTGTTGGTAAATTGTTGGTAAAAAGTTCTCAAATAGATACAAAATTTGAACTTATTACCCCCTTTACTGAGAAATAAAGGTTTACAGTCTCTCATGAGCAAGGAGAAAAAGCGGTCGTTTAGCGTTCCGCACAACGCGCGTTAACGCGGAGCGACTTGAATTGCGGAGCTTTCCGTAGGATGGGATGGATGGGTTACCTAACCATATCCAATCTCCCCTTGAGAAGAAAAAAATTTCCTTTTTAACCAATCCTCAATGTTTTAATAATTAATAATTATTAATTATTGAACCTGCTCCCTAATGGTACAGATATTGTCTAGGGTCTAACCGCGTAGAGGATTACTGACAAATTGCTTGGCATATCATTAGACATCTGGTGATAACTAAAAATCAAATCAATTATCGTACATAAATAATCAATTATTTCTACCTAAACCCTAAACCCTAAACCCTAAACCCTACTCCCTCTTTTGGTGGAGATGTCTATTAGATTCACGAGGTATTGATTATACAAGTACAACAGATATTTGATAAATTAAGTAATCGGACAGAATTATTGACAAACTTAGATATATTAGTATCTCGGCTGGATCGAGATAGAAGATTTAATGAGTGTGTAATTAATTTTGTCTAACTACTTATTAATTAAAAATTCATTACTGACTTTACTGAGGAAAAATTTAGAGGAAAAGAAAAAAAAGTTGACCTAAAATCATGGTGAGGGTAATATATTTATGCAAACTACTAACTTGTAATTGCCTCATAGCTCATACAAAAAGTTAAGTATCAAAACTTTGAAATTATATTTACATATTAATGATATGCTACGCCAAATTTCATTAGCGACAGTAGGATTGGTTTTAGGTGGAATTATCTCTGTAATTGGAACAGCAGCTTACTTTACTAATAATCCCACACTTAACTTAGCTGGATTCTTTTATGGAATTCCCCTACTTCTAGGAGGACTTGCTCTTAAAGCTGCTGAACTTGCACCAGTACCTTTTACTCAACCAACTACTGAGGAAATTATAACTCTCAGGGAAAAACAGGCTACTCCTATCCAAAATCAACTACGTCAAGATGTGACTCGCTATAGGTATGGTCAAAAAGTGCATTTAGAAGAATCTCTGGCTCGCTTAGGTTTAAGTCCGACAAATGAGGAAAGACCTATACTCCAAGGATTAAGAGAAATAACTATCAATGATTCTTATGCCTTGGTGTTAGAATTTGATTCTGCATTAATTACCTTAGATACTTGGCAGGAAAAACAGGATAAATTGTCAAAATTTTTCGGGCCAAATTTGCAGGCAGAAGTAAGTCAACCTAAAGAGGGAAAGATTGATGTTGCTCTGATAACTACTCCAGAAGTAGAAAAAACATAATTTTTAATCTGAATCATCTGACGATTGAAGATTTCACAAATAAGGTTTTTCCTGGCTATAAAAAAAATTGAGGAGTTTTCAACCTACTTTTCCAGACGCACCACATACCATTGGATAAATTGGCCAGGACTAAATTCATATTCACAATAAGTATCTCTTAGTTTTTGAGCTTGAGCATCTAGGGAAGATAATTTTTGTAAATCTCTAGGTAAATTAGATTGTTGTTGAGCTATAATATCGCGCAATTTTTCTAGTAGTTCTATACCTGTCAGAAATTGCTCAGGTTTATTCGGCTCTAAGACTACATAGTTTTCTTCTTGGTACATTAGTGAATTAGGCATTTTTATTAGAAAATTTGTTAACAATTATGATTAATCATTGATATTCTAAAATTAGGTAAAATCAACCACTGTATATAGTTGCTTTTTATGATTAAAAACCAAGTAAACCTACAAATTAGTAGAGGTTGACAAGATAAGGATATATGAGAGTATAATATAAAATTAATGAAATATTGCTAGAGTAATGGTAAATTATTGTGAATGCTAAAGTAAATAAATTAGCAAAAACAAAATAGAGGAAATTATCAATAAATAAAATCAAGGAAAAATAAATTTTATAATTGTAGCTCCAAAGCAATATTCAAAGATTAACTCTACTAACTAACTGATAAAATAGTAGCAATTTGCACTTTTACCCATGATGACCCCATCTCAAATTTCAACGCCTAAAGAGCAAAAACCTTCTAAGCTAGAAGGCATAAAAGAAAATAGTAATTTCTTGCGAGAACCCTTAGCAACTCAACTGCTGGAAGATACAACTCACTTTACTGAAGAAGCTGTTCAAATACTAAAATTCCACGGTTCTTATCAACAATATAACAGAGATAATATAGTTAAAGGGCAAGAAAAAGATTATCAAATGATGCTGCGCACCCGGAACCCGGGTGGGTTTGTTCCGCCACAACTTTTTCTGACTCTAAATAGTTTGTCTCATGAATATGGTAACGGAACACTTCGTGTGACAACTAGACAAGGTTTTCAGTTACATGGAGTATTAAAGAAAAATCTCAAAAAAGTCATATCATCTATTATCAAAAGTATGGGTTCGACACTGGGTGCTTGTGGAGATTTGAATAGAAATGTAATGTCTCCACCAGCTCCCTATAAAAATCGTCCTGAATACAAATATGCTAAAGACTATGCTAATCAAATAGCAGATTTATTAGCACCACAAACGGGAGCATATTATGAGATTTGGCTAGATGGAGAAAAAGTAATTAGTGCAGAAGAAAATCCAGAAGTAAAAGCTGCTAGACAACTTAATATTAACGGCACAATCTTCCCAAATAGTGAAGAACCAATTTATGGTACTCACTATATGCCGAGAAAATTTAAGTGCGCTGTCACAGTTCCAGGAGATAACTCCATAGATCTATATACTCAGGATGTTAGCCTGGTTGTGATTACCAATGAAGCAGGAGAATTAGAAGGATTTAATGTTTTAGCAGGTGGTGGTCTAGGTAGAACTCATAGAAAAGAAGATACATTCCCTTGTTTAGCCCAAGAAATTGGATATGTAGCCAAAGAAGATATATTTGATTTAGTCAAGGCTATAGTAGCTACTCAAAGAGATTATGGCGATCGTAGTAATCGTCGCCATGCTAGAATGAAATATTTACTCCATGACTGGGGAGTGGAAAAATTTCAGGCCAAGTTGGTAGAATATTTTGGTAAATCCATTGCTCCCTTCAAATCTCTACCAGAATGGAAATATTTGGATTTCCTGGGATGGCACGAACAAGGAGATGGGAAGCTATTTTTAGGAATTTCAGTAGAAAATGGTCGTGTCAAAGATGAAGATTCATTTCAGCTAAAAACAGCTTTGCGAAAAATAGTTCAGTTGTTTAAACTACCGATGCTGTTAACAGCTAATCACAACATAATTCTCTATGAAATTGAACCACGGCAACAACAAGCAATAGAACAAATATTAACTCAGCATGGTATTAGCAAAGAAAAAGATATTGACCCCTTAGTGCGCTACAGTATGGCCTGTCCTGCTTTTCCTACTTGTGGACTAGCAATGACAGAATCAGAAAGGGCTTTGCCTGGCATACTGGGACAAATTAGGTTATTGTTGGACAAGGTGGGACTAGGACAGGAACATCCTGTAATTAGAATGACAGGATGTCCCAATGGTTGTGCTAGACCCTACATGGCGGAATTAGGATTTGTTGGTAGTGCTCCTGATACTTATCAGATTTGGTTAGGGGGTTCGCCTAACCAAACACGACTGGCAAAACCTTATATCGACAAACTGCATATCAATAATCTGGAAACTGAGTTGGAGCGAATGTTTATTTATTTCAAGCAACAACGGCAACCAGATGAGAGTTTCGGTGATTTCTGTAATCGTGTCGGTATTGAAGCCATCCGTAAGTTTGTAACCAACTATCAATCTAGTTTCTCGATGAATACAGATATTAACAATTCAAGTTTTACCTCAATCAATTCTGAAAACAATGTTCCAGCAGTTCAAGATGTTACTGAGACAACTCCAGAAACTCAACCTCAAGAAGAAGGGGTGAGTACAAATCTGGAAAATAATCAGGAAATGACTCCTATCAATTCTCCGGTAACTTCACCCCCTAATGTTGATAATAGTAGTACATTAGTAACTCCATCAACTACTGTGACTCAAACGACAACAACGAATCCACCAACAACTACTGAAACTCAGCCTTTAAACACTCCTCAAACTGTAAAAACTCCTATTTTTAGCAGTGACTCTAATACAACAACACCAGCACCTAACACTATTGGTCAACCAGTAGGTCAACCTGTAGCACCTACAACACCTAACACTATTGGTCAACCAGTAGGTCAACCTGTAGCACCTACAACACCTAACAA
>NZ_JAAHGT010000738.1 GCF_010672385.1 Okeania sp. SIO2F4 | reverse complement strand
TATTAAAATTTACTCTCAAAGTAGATTAGCTAATCTTCCTCATTAATTAAAAATCTATAGCAATCCGCCCATAGGTTGCGGGTAATTAAAAAGTAAATAAAAAAGTTGAAACTCCCACCAGATGAGCTGTAGCAATAGTGCCTGTTGCCTAAAAAGCATTCAACAATTAATAATTAATAATTAATAATTAATAATTAATAATTACCTCTCCTTGAAAACGGATAGGATTGACTAATTATGAAAAATTTTTTCTTCTCTCTTGGGAGATTGGAGGCCAGCGTTTGCGCTTCGCAAAGCTTCGAAGTTCGCGTAGCGTCCCGGAGGGAACGGAGACCTCGCCATCCCATCCTAACGGACTGCGAGCAATTCATGTCGCGAAGCGAAACGACCGCTTTTTTCCCCTTAAAAGGGGAGGCAAGAGACCACAATTTCTCGGTAAGATTTTTGCCACGAATAAAATAGGATTGCTATATTAGTGCATTATGCTCTAGAAAAAGCTGACTGCTAATACCTGAATGCTTACCTAACTTTTTATAATATATCGGTTCTCATATTAATCAGGTATAGTTTTTTTATCTTCCTTCTTCCTTATTCCTTATTAAAATTCTGCAGATCGTGTATCAATTAAAATCTATATTTATCAAAACTCCATCCCAGGAAACTGAGAATGAACTTGATGAACTTCCAAACAACATTACTTCTAGTTTAAATCAACAAATTCAAGCTTTACCTTGTCATTCTAAATATCTCCAAATTGTGCAATCTACTTTAGAGGGAGCATTACTTCAATGGCCAAAGAATCCAGAGACAAATGAACTGGTAATTCTCAGTAGTTCTATAGAACCTTTATCCCAAATTATTCAGTCAGCTTTAGCTAACTGGAATTATGAAGGTATCGAAGATATTAAGTTATTATCCTGGTCAAATAGACCTAAAGATTCCTGGAATATTGTTCCTAATTTACAAAAAGATTTAGGTCTGTCTGCAAAGTTAGATGTTGATAATAATTCTGGCAAATTTAAGGAATTAGTAGTTATTCCTTGTTTGGAATTTTGCTTCCTACGACAAATACATGGTTTGGATGGAATTGAGTTTTTAAGAAATAGAATCTTTCAAGACCACTCTCGATTTTGGTTAATTGGTTGTAATTCTTTAACGTGGCAATATCTTGACCATGTTTATAATATTAAGTCTTACTTTGAAAAAACTCGACCATTACCAACTATGACAGGAGAAGAAATTATGGAATGGCTCACTCCTGTAATTAATCAACTGGAGTTTGAAAACAACGATCAAGATGAAGAAAAACAAATTGCTAAAATCAAAGAAAATTTTGATTCTTTATCCTATGTTTCCCAAGGATTAAGTTCAGTAGCTGCTCAATTATGGTTACAATCTTTGAGTATGGCAAATCTGGAAAATATTAATACTCAAAATGTTAATACTCAAGCAGAAGATACAGAAACTATTCTGGTAGAGTACAAAAAAATTAAATCATTAGATTTACCAGAATCAGAATTGAAGGCTGATGACCGCTATCTTTTATTTTCTATACTTTTGCACAAAGAAATTAATTTATCTGACCTAGCTTTGAGTTTAGGAGAACCGGAAAGTATAATTCAATTCCAAATTGAAAAATTATTACACCTGGGAATAATTCAACGTTTGAATAATTTATTTAGCGTTCATCCTGCACATTATTTAAAACTGTGTAGGTATTTAAAAAAATATAATTTTATAACTGATTTAATAGAATGAGTTTATCTTTAAAATATCTAGAATTAACTATTTTTTTTAATCTTAATCTACTCACATTAGACCAAGGATTAGAAGGAATAAGTATCAAGAATATAAATTTTCAGACTATTCTGCAAACAATAATTGCTTTAGTTATTGCTTATGGTTTTCTCATCAGCGTTAAATTTTTGAGCAAGTGGTTATCAGAAAGAGTTCCTTTAAGATTTCGAGCAGCAGCTAAACAATCAGAGCCTTTTCTACAAGCTTTAATTTTATTTACTACTACAATTTATGTACTCAGTTTATTCTTGCAACTTTCTACTCAAAATTTATTAGCGATAACGGGTACTATTGCTGTAGCTTTAGGTTTCGCTTTTAAAGATTATGTTAGTTCTCTAATTGCTGGAGTAGTAGCTCTATTTGAAACTCCCTATAGAGTAGGAGATAGGGTAAAAATAGGAGACAATTATGGTGAAATTGTTACTTATGATTTGCGAGGTATTCGTTTACTAACTATTGAAGATAATCTGATATTTATTCCCCATAATAAAATTTGGAATGAGCCAATATCTAATGCTAATAATGGCGCATTAGAAGCTCAAGTTACAACTGATTTTTATTTAGCTCATGAAGTAGATTCTGAACTGGTGATTAAAATTTTATATCTTGCTGCTTATACAAGTAAATACACTCAATTAAAATTTCCGATTAGAGTATTAGTTGAAGAAAAACCTTGGGGAACTCAATTTCAGTTAAAGTCTTATCCTATAGATGCCAGGGATGAATATATTTACAAAACTGACTTAGTGAGGCGAGTCAAACAAGCTTTTGCAAAACATAATTTTACTTATCCTAAAAGTTATTTCAGTAACGAATAAATATATAGTAATCAGGATATGCCAAAGTATGCCCATACTTTTCTACTGGTAAACTCAGAAATTTAGCCCACTGCTTACCTAAATAACACGGGAGCATGAAAGCCATCGTCTTTTAAGCGATGGATGAAAGGTGAGGAGTCGGATTTTAATCCGAAGTATTTTATTTTACCGAAAAGCAACGTTGAAGTTCCCCGTGTTTAAACCGGGACATGAAAACAAGGGAATCCTTGAGACTAGACAACTTTAGTTGTCCTCTGTTACTATGATCGACAATAACTTTTCATTCCGCCCGTTTCCAATGTACTCTTGTCAGCAAGTTTTAGTGAATAAAAATTCTCAATTAATTGCTATCTTAACATTCTTATGCGAAGAGTCTCACAAGCTAACTAACATGGGAATATATTATGGTCGGCAATTATTTTTTAAGTCTCAGAAAATTAATTGATGTACCATAATAAAACCTATGATAAAAATCAAGCAAGGGTGTTATAATTAATAGTTTTGTAAGCAAGACTCTTGAATAATTGCAATAGCAAAATATTTAGAATGGGTACTTCCGTGAGGTGCTAGAAACCTTGAGGTTTTCAAATGTTATGGAGAATTAAGTGCAATGACAATTAAACGTCAGTACAGTTTACCTAACTGCAAATTGATTTTGCAAGGCTTAAGTGATACTGGAGGAACTCCTAATTTAAATCCAGGGCAGGTATTATCTATACTAATGAGTGCGGAATGTCATATTCATGGCCAAGAGCTACCATTAACTGGGGGACGAGATTTTTTTGAAAGTTTGGTTAGGCAAGTTAGTAGCTATGCTCAGGAATTTCTGAGTGGAATATCTTACCCTAGACACCACAGTCAGAGTCAAGAGTTACTGCACTTAAAAAAAATAGATGTCAATCTGCACAGATTAACACTTTCTAATGGCAATCCCTCTCCTGGAAAAGACGAAAAACCTGAAAGAATTATTGATTTAACAACAGTTGAATTATTCGATCTTGTTGAGGCGATAGACCAGTTTTTTGCTGATTCTCTGACTCTACCAGATTTCTCTTTGGCAGTCAGACCTGTTTCTCGAAAACAGGCCAATTCAGGGGAACCTATGGCCCAAAAAGTTCTGCCTGCTGCTGTGGGAATGTCCGGTTTAGCAATAGCAGCGTTAGCTTTATTCTTTGTACCTATTCCAGAAGTACAACGTCCGAGAGAACCTCAACCAGAATCAAATGATAGTGTGGGTAATTTACAGACATCTCCTACAAGTACCCCGGAACCTGGTTTTACTCCTACCCCAACACCTGACGCTTTGGAATCTTCGCCAGAATCAACTACTATTGATTCATCTGAGGAGAGACTATCTGAAGAAAATTTAGAGTCATCTTTGGCTACCAGTTCTGAAATTACCGATCCAACAGAGATTGAAAAATTACAGAATTTACTCTCTGCAACAATTAATGATGCTTGGACAATAGAAATCAACGCAGATTTAATTTATCGTGTAACAGTGGCTGCTGATGGTTCTATTATTGGCTATAAACCAATAAATCCTGCTGCTGCTGATGAGGTTGATAAAACTTCTCTGCCAGATTTACTCAACCAACAAGCAGTAGCTGGAGATAATAGTCAATCTACCGCTGAGTTTAAGGTCTTGTTTACTGAAAAAGGTTTTCTAGAAGTAGAACCTTGGTGAATTTGACATCCTCCCGACGCTGCACTTGCGTGACAGGGCGGGATTCCCTAACATTGCTGATAGGGGCTTTCTGCTGCCTCTTGCAGAGGAGCTGCGCTAACATAGCACCTGCCTCCGAGGCCGAACCTCTTTCCGGTCTTAGGGTCGCTCCACAGACAAGACAGCGCGGTCTTGGGGGTCTCCCCCATGAGCGACTGGCGCTGACACTGCTAGCCCAGCAGCCTTTAAGAACAGTAGCACACTATTGGAAAAACCGCAACATTGATTGGTTTTCCCATGCGACGCTCCCGACCTCAGGAGAGCGCGGGTCAAGGGCCAACGTTGAGATAAACTATATTGTCTTATTATCTCTAAACCAGTTTTTGAGGTAGGATTCAAATTGAAAGTGTCACCAATGGAAAAACCGTGAGTAAATCTTCTCCCGATCGGATTAACCCTAGGTCTCCGGGAATGGGTCTGTTAATACTATCCTTAATATTTCGATTGTTACTGCTGGTGGTAACTAGCGGTTTTTCCTGGGTGTTGGGAATGGCGATCGCTGTTCAATATCCCTCTACTTCTCAAGAGACACCCATAGCAGAAAAACTATTTCGTGGAGCTAAGGGTATAGTATCTAAAAAACGGTTTAGAGATAATA
>NZ_JAAHGT010000737.1 GCF_010672385.1 Okeania sp. SIO2F4 | reverse complement strand
GGACATTATTTCTCGTCTCTATGACTTTGTTTACCGTAACCGTCGCCTCTGTCTAAGACCAGAATTCACAGCCTCAGTTGTCCGTGCCTATTTGGACAACCTCCAAGAACTACCTCTGCCAATGCGACTTTATTATACTGGGCCAGTATTTCGTTATGAACAGCCTCAGAAAGAAAGATATCGGCAGTTTACCCAAATGGGAATAGAACTAATTGGGGCAACAGGAGCGATCGCTGATGGGGAAGTTATTTCTATGGCGTGTCAAGGTTTAGACCGTCTAGGTTTAACTGAATATCAAACATTTATTGGCCACGTTGGAGTTCTGAATAATTTTCTTGACCATCTTCAACTAGATACTCGTCTTCGTAGTTTTCTACTTACTCAGATGGAAACTCTCAGAACAGAGGGTAAAAAGGTAGTAGAAAATCGGCTTTCTGAAATTTATCCGGCATTTAAAAAAGATAGTTCTGTTGAACAAGAAGTAGATACAAATACGACAACCAAAAAAATTACAGATATTCTCCAAAGTTTAGAAGAAAGTGAGGCAAGAACAGCAATTTTTGAGTTTCTAGAAAGTATGAATATCGGGCTCACAAGCACTCGCGCACCGGAAGAAATAGTTGACCGTTTGTTAGTTAAAATTAAACATCAAGACCAAACTCAACAATTAAATCAAGCACTAGAGTTTATGACGGAATTGAGTCAACTAAAAGGAGAGCCACTTGCGATATTTAAAGAAACCGAAAAACTCCTATCAGCTTATAGTATTGATGGTTATGGGTTGACACAATTACAAGATATTTTGAAAAGTTTAGAAGCTTTTAATATCGACAAAAATCGCATTAGTCTTGACCTGGGAATTAGTCGAGGTCTTCAATATTATACTGGTATGGTTTTTGAGATTTATGACAGCAAATTAGGAGTAGAAAGAAAGTTATGTGGTGGAGGTAGATATGATGATTTGGTTGTCAGTTTAGGAGGTAAAGAAGAAACTCCTGCCACTGGTTTTTCCTATGTGATGGAAGAACTTAGAAAGGAATTAGCAGAAAAAGCTCATTTGAGTTTAAATAATTATCAATTTGTGGAAATTTTGATAGTTGCGATTAGTTCAGAATATTATGATTATTCTATAGAAGTAGCTGAAAAATTAAGGCAGTTAGGTTTGCGAGTAGAAACTGATGTGATAGGAAGAGATGTTGAGAGTAATATTGAGTATGCGAATCAGCAGAAGATTCCATTTGTAATTATTATCAATTATGCTGAAAAACCAGGAAGTAAAGTGCTTTTGCAAAATCTGGATTCAGGGGAACAAAAAAATTTAGAATTGCATGAAGTAGTAAATCAAGTTAGAAATATTAAATAAGTATTCAGCGGTCAGCTAGCCTCCTGGGTCGTAACTAAGTTAACAGCTTTATTACCTTTAAAAGGGGAATTAGCATTGAGAAATTTCAAACAAAGAATTAAAAGTATGGTTCAACAATTAATAATTATTAATTATTAATTACCTCTCGAAAGAAAACGGATAGGATTGACTAATAATGAAAAAATTTTTATTCTCAAGGGGAGATTGGATATGGCGTTTCGCGGAGCAACATGAAAAGCTCTGGAACTCTGCACTATTCGGGAAACCTCGCCATCCCATCCTACTCCAAGCTCCGCTTTTTATGTCGGCGACAGCCGAAACGACCGCTTTTTTCCCCTATCCAAGGGGAGGCTTTAGACCACAATTTTTCGGTAAGAGTTTATCAGTTAATTTTAGCAGTCTATCGAACTACATCTACATTTCCTACTACAGAATTGTATGGGTTGACAAGTAAAGTTTGCCGTTCTGGTGCTTTAATTCCTGCAAATATTGCAGAAGGATATGGTAGAAATGGAAATGTAGAACTATGTCGTTTTATTCAAATTGCTATGGGTTTAGCTAGTGAGCTTGAATATTATCTTTTACTTGCTTAAGACCTGAATTTAATCAAATCTTCGACTTGATGAATCTCTGGTTGAAAATGTAGTAGAAGTTAAACTAATGCTTACTTCATTCATTAAAAAGCTGACAGCTAATAGCTGTTTGCGGAGCATTATGCAGGAAATGCTTACTGAACATCCTCAAATCAAATTACCAAAAAATAAGGTTTCAAGCCACCCCCTTTAAGGGTATGAAAAAAATCTTAGATTCAGTATTTCAATTATCCTAACTTAGGCGAAGATGCTGATAACTGATAACCAAATTTAAAGCCTCGTAATTCAGTAAGAAATACTGATAACTGATAACCAAATTTAAAGCCTCGTAATTCAGCAGGAAATACTAATAACTAATAACTGATAACTGAAATGACAACAGATAAAATTTTAAGAATAGCCTTGCCTAGTAAAGGTGCTTTAGCAAAAGGAACAATGGAATTATTGTCAGCTTGTGGTTTGGGTGTATCTAGACCTAATGAAAGACAATATTTTGGTTCAATTCCTGCTTTGCCACAAGTAAAAGTTTTATTTCAAAGAGCAGCAGATATTTTTACAAAGGTAGAAGAAGGAAGTGTTGATTTAGGAATTACAGGTTATGATGTGGTTTCTGAAGAAGGTCAATCCCATGATGATGTAATAGTAATTTGGGATAAGTTAGGCTATGGTAAATGTAAATTAGTTTTTGCTGTTCCTGAGAGTTGGGTAGATGTTTCTTCTATAGAAGATTTAGCAGAGTTAACTCTCTTATTTAGAGATAAAGGAAAAAATTTGAGAATTGCTACTAAATATCATCATCTAACCCAAAAATGGCTCTACGAAAAATTAATTGTACATTTTTCTTTAGTATCTGTTCAAGGTGCAATGGAAGCGGCACCTACTATGGGATATGCTGATATGATTGCTGATATAACTAGCACTGGTACAACTCTCAGAGAAAATCGTTTAAAACAAATTGAAGGAGGTACACTTCTCGACTCCCAAGCTTGTTTAATTGGTAATAAACGCTTATTACAAGAGAGTCAAATTAAGTTGGAAACAACTAAGGTATTTTTAGAGTTGATAGAGGCGCAGATGGAGTCGAAAAAGTATGTTTCAATCACAGCAAATGTGGAAGGAAAATCAGCAGATGAAATAGGCGATCGCCTCATGTATAAAAGTGAATTAAATGGTATTTCTGGTCTGCAAGGACCGACTATTGCCAAAGTATATTCTGGAGAAAAAAATGACTGGTATGCTGTTACAATTGTGGTAAAACAAAATATGTTATTGCCAGCAATTAACCATCTAAGAAAAGTAGGTGGTACAGATCTGACAGTTTCTACTCCTAATTATGTTTTTGGTTCTAAATCTCAAATTTATGAGGAATTTTTGTTAAAGCTAAATTGAATAAGGAAGGAGGGAAAAGTTGATGAGGATACTTTCACTAAGTTGCTCTACAGTATTCTACCGGAGATAACTTGTATTTTAGTAATAATTCAGTCGTCAGCTATCAGCTATGAGTTATGATGATTATCGCGCTGAAGGAGGAATTAGTCTTTAAGGAGAATTACAGTATATTTCGGACAAATGATGTACAAGGCGTGAATAGTAAAAGTATTGTAGTGCCATATTGTCCCCTAAATGTGTACCTCATAGCAGCGAGAAGTGATCTAAAAGTTATGAATGAAATTGCTCATCAGCTAATCTTATACTATTTCTCTGTAAGAATGCCCTTAATAGTTGTTGCTTAGACTTTATTACACTGAGTATTCTCATCTTGATATTAAGTGCAACTTCATGGAGAAATGGTATTAGTAGTTATTTTATTTTTTCAAAAGCTTTTTGCGTATAATTGCACAGGAAATGCTGAATGCCAGCGAGCTGAATGCTTACATATTTTTCAGCTAAATTGCTAAGATATTTGTCTAATCATCTTTCTCTTCCCTTATTGCCTATTGCCTACACCAAGCCCTATAAATTTTAATTAATTACTTTAAACTTTTAACTAAACTAAAAAAACTAAAATGCCACATACAATTGTTACTAATATTTGCGAAGGTGTTGCTGACTGTGTTAATGCTTGTCCAGTTGCTTGTATCCATCCAGGACCTGGTAAAAATACTAAGGGAACTGATTGGTATTGGATTGATTTTGATACCTGTATTGACTGTGGAATTTGTCTAGAAGTTTGTCCTGTAGAAAAAGCAATAGTTGCTGAGGAAAGACCTGAATTACAAAAGACTCCTGATTAGTTTTTCTGACGAAGAGTCTAACTCAAAAATAGGGATAATCTTTCTACTTTAATATCGAAGGTGGGACTCGCAGTGGAGCTAATCTTTTCCACAGCTTTGACCAATTCAACGTTAACTCTGGCCAAACCGCAAATTTCCTGACAACCTCAGACACTCAGAATATTCTGGGCAGAGTTACAGGAGGAAATACTTATATATATCAATGGTTTAATTCAAGTTACCGGGGGTAATTCCAACCTCTTCTTAATAAACCCCGCAGGCATAATGTTAGGCCCGAACGCTAGCCTCAATATACCCGCCTTATTCAGTATTACTAGCCCCACAGGTATTGGTTTTAACGAAAATAATTTCTGGTTTAATGCCATGGGAACCAACGACTACTCAAACTTAGTCGGAAACCTCAGTGGCTATAGGTTTGATGTATCTAAACCAGGGGCAATAGTTAATGAAGGAAATTTAAACTCTGGAGAAAATTTAACCTTATTGGGCGGGACTATTATTAATACAAGGGAACTCTCCACAACAGGTGTTCATTAATGGATAATGGATAATGGATAATGGATAATTACAAGAAGGTTGAAACCGTTCGGGAATTGAATACAAGGAAATACTATTTCTTCTCTTGGTAGATTGGAGGCAAGCGTTTGCGCTTCGCAAAGCTTCACTTTACATGTTGCGGAGCAAAACGCGTAGCGTCCCGGAGGGAACGGAGACCTCGCCATCCCATCCTGACGAAATGCTCCGCAAACGACCGC
>NZ_JAAHGT010000736.1 GCF_010672385.1 Okeania sp. SIO2F4 | reverse complement strand
GGTCTACACGATTGTCGAGCGGAGCGGTCCCGATCACGATCCGCTCTTTACCGTACGCGTCGAGGTCAAGGGTTTTGACTGAACGATAATGTTGAGCTATCCTTTTTGGGTCTTCAATATATTCTCCACGCTCAAAGTAACCAAGATTAAATCGAAGAAATATATCAGCGATTAGAATACTATCTCCGATTAAATCTAATAAAATCCAGATGCCATCAAATCTTTTGAGAAAAGCGATTCTGAATGGTACAATAAAAGCATTATAAATAGTAATAGATACAATTAATACTTCCCATAATCTAATC
Organism: Okeania sp. SIO2F4; assembly: GCF_010672385.1. GTDB lineage: Bacteria > Cyanobacteriota > Cyanobacteriia > Cyanobacteriales > Microcoleaceae > Trichodesmium. The sequence continues at coordinate 4,644 of NZ_JAAHGT010000736.1, read as the reverse complement.
AATTTAGTATCGGGATAAAATATAGGTCTTTTTACTCGATTTTTGATTTTAGTCATTAGTAAAAGTTGTCTAAAGAAGTAAAAATTAGGATAGATAACCAGTTAGGTATTTTAGAACTGTCTATGATTATTTCTTATTTATAGGCTTTAATTAAACCATAATAAGACTTATAGCGGTTTTCACAAAGGTAGAGTACAAAACTTCTGCCTTCTGCCTGCTGTCTTTTGCCTTTAAGCCGAAATTTTTGTACTCTATGTTAATCAAAACCGCTATAAATGATTGAACTATATTTTTGTACTACTTGTGAATCTAACACTTGATAATAAGGGATAATAAGTGTTTTTTTGTAGACATTTTTTTGAGAAAAATTTGCCAATACGAATAGCACCCTAAAAATATAATTTTCTAGCATAATATGTTCCCATTGTAATTAGCTTATGGGACTGTTCAGACAAGAATGTTTTGATAGCAATTAATTCTGGATTTTGACCGACTAAAAATTTCTAACAAATATACATTTTTTGACTTTGAAGCATACTTCTTTATTATAAGAACTTGAAAAATAAAGTCGTCTAGCCTTCCTGGCGAATCGTTTTTTTTTCAAATATAAATTACTCTCAATATCTCTTTTTGGTAAAAGCAGATATGCTCAAATGATATCATAGAAAATTCAAAAAATATATCTCAAGTAAAATCGTCTGCCAAACTAGGAAAACTATTAAGTAGTTCTGCAAAATTACAACAATTTTTAGGATGATGAGATACAGTTTAAGACTAATTTATATTCCCTATTCTCTATTCCCTAAAGTCCTAAAATTTTGTACCTTATTAACTCCAAAACTGCCGTAATTATACATACTCTAAGCCTGAAAATCCTATATTGTAAAAATCACACAGAATAAAATTAGGGTAAGTATTTCCTGCGGAATGCCGAGCTAACAGCAATCAACTATTAGCTGGAGCGCCATTAACTTATTCTTTTTGAAGGAAGAATCAGAGTTGGAAGATTGAGATAAAATTAAAAGTTACTTTCAAAGTATATTAGCTAATCTTTTTTATTAATTATTTGGTGCAGGATTATTACCGAGAAATTATGGTCTAAAGCCTCCCCTTTTAAGGGGAAAAAAGAAAAAATTTTTCCTTTGAGTCAATCCTATCCGTTTTCAAGAAGAGGTAATAATTAATTATTAATTATTAATTATTAATTATTAATTGTTGAACACCGAAAAGCTGTTGGCGTAGCATTCCCTAGGAAAGGCGAACTACCTGAATACTTACAAATTATATCAAGTCCCGTAGCATCGGTGTAATTAGATAAAGACTGTCGGGAGATCGGAAGATATAGAAAGATTTGGCAATAGCGCTCGTGAAGTGAACATTTTTGGATACCGAATCAAGCGGATTTGATATTATGCCAATTTCAAAAATGGCTGCTATAGCAAAACCCAAACTAGGATATTCTTCCAGCCATTCATTTGTAAAATTTTTTGATCAAAATGGTATTATATCAATTTGAAAAAAGAATGTTATGAATAATAAGGACTATTAAAATACTTTACAGGAGATTTCTCTCTGACTAACTGGACTTTCAGAAAAAAATAGACTAAACTAGGCTAAGATTATTATATATTGTGGCTTTTCCCTCGAAAATGCTAGCGGATGAAAGAAACAACCTTGTCTGCCTTACCACCATGCTTTGAAAAGCGGTGTCAAAAATTTGATGATTTATGGAAAACTCAAGGTCAAAAAAAGGGATTTCGTTATTATTTTGCCGGATTATTAGGAGAAAGTCAACGGAAAAATATTGCTCAAATGACTGACAATATTATCGGTTCTTCATATCATAATATACATCATTTTCTTAACTATGCTAAATGGCAAGAAGATTCGATAAATCAGCGTCGTTTACAAATTATGAATCAACGTAATCGCGCCCAGAATTAGAAATGGTTTTGCTCTAATTATTGACGCCATGCGGACACAGGAAAAGTGATAATTTTACTGATGGAGTCGGCAGACAAATCTTTTGAGAAATTGGTAAAACAGACAATGGGATAGTTATAGTTACAAGCCATTTATATGATGGAGTAAGAAGTCTGCCTTTAGATATTGAATTATATCAAAGTTCATCATCTTTTCCCTCTGGTAAAGATGATCAATAATTTGTTAAAAAGCCAGATTTAGCACTTCATATAATTCATAAAACTTTGTCTAGAAAATATCGTTCCGGTGTAGTTTTAATGGATTGAGGTTATGGTAATAATTCCTCATTTTTAGAGGAACTATAAAGGCTACAACTTAACTATATAGGTGGTGAGCGCCAAGAATCGCTTAGTCAATGTTATCAATCAAAAAAACAGAAAGAAACAATTACAAAAAAAGGTTAGATGAAATCCTATTATCTTTACCTCAGAAAAATTTTACTGAAGTAACTTTAGAACAAGATGTATCTAAAACAGTTTGGGTTGCTACTATAGAAGCAAAAATTAAAGGTTTGACCTGCCAAAGAACTATTGCTATCGTCATGAATAATAGTTCTGTAAAAGATGCAACTGAAGTAGATTATTTAATCACAAATAAACAATATAAAACTGTGACAGGAGAATGGATAGTTAGGATACTTTCTCAGAGAAACTACATTGAAAAATTTTATAGAGAAGCTAAAGGCTGGTTAGGATTAAAAGAATATCAAGTCAAATAAATTCAAAATTAAAAATTATTAATTTGCTCATTATCACCTCTGCCTGAAGTTAGAAGCTTGAAATCAGGAAAATATTTTTGATTTTTTTGTTAGGTACGAACGAGGCTTAAATCGTTAATTAAATAATTATTGAAATTAAGGAACGAACCAAAATTTTTGAACTTTGAATTTTGAATTCAAAAAATGGTCAGAAATAAAACCAGTCTTATACGTCACTTTATTTTAGTTTTTACTGCTTATACTTTCATCCTGTATCAGCAATTAATGGGAGGGTCTCCGAAACGTTATGCTCATAAACCTTTAACAAATTTTACAGAAACTTTAGCAGCATTTCTGACAGGAATTTATTACCGAACAATTAATAATTATTAATTATTAATTAAATAATTCAGCTTACTCTACCTCCCCTTGAAAAGGGAAAAAAATGCTCTTGAATTTCCTTATATTCAATTCCGTAACGGTTTTAACCTTCTTGTAATTATCAATTATCAATTATCCATTATCCATTAATGAAAACTTTTTTTGTTTGCTGCAAGAGCATCAAGATGTTTTTGCCAAGGATAAAGTGAATCTGGGATTTGTTTAGGGATAGACTCAGGTATAATCTGCTGCTGATAAAAGATTGAAGTAATTTTATTTCACTTTTTTCCAAAAATCCAGCTATTTCTTATTCTCTCAAATCGAAAAATTTTGTATTTCACCAATTTGAGAAAAGCTATAATAACTTACGCAATTTTTCTTTCATTTTTATTACTGACTGTTAATTCCTGATAGCTAAATTCTCGCCTAGTAATTTTACCATCACACTATAAATATCTTGAGCAAATTTTTTCGAGTTCCACAAAGGTGCTAAATTTTCTGACTCCTTAGACCTAACTAACCTATCAATAAATTCCTGCCGTAAATTAGAATTTTGACCTAATTTCACACCCCAATCAATATATTCTTCCCATGACCATGATACCCCTAACTTAATATCTAAACTTTGTAAAAAAGAATAACCCATTCTAGATAAAAATTGTTCTCCAGCGTAGGTAACAACTGGCAAGTTAAACCACAAAGCTTCCAAAGTATGAGTACCACCATTATAAGGATAAGAATCAAGCAAAATATCCGCTAAAGAATAAATACTTCTATGTTCCTCCTCTGTAGAAAATCTATCCATAAATTTAATCCGATGAATACTAACTCCCTAAGCTTTACAAGTTTGATAATAAGCAGCTTGAAATACCTCTACATCTCCTAATCCCTTATGAACTAAAATACTATTAGGCACTTGCTTCAAAATAGCAACTTGCGCCTTAACTAAATCTCGATTAAATTTTCTACCTGGTGCTAAACAGAGATAAACTATTTGATCTAAACCTATTCTCCGGGATTTTCTTAAATTAGCTTGACTTCTTTCTATTCTTTCAAAACCAGAAACTGCCACAAATGAATCTGGCATTCTCACCAATTTTTCTACATAGTATTTATCTCTATCTTGAGGGTGGGTATGCCAGTCGCAGAGAAAATAATTATCCGAAGATATGTAAGGAGCATCAAACCCTAACCAAGATATACAAATAGGTGCTGGTTGATAAGAAAAAATTTCTGTATTAATTGGTAAACTCAGAGAATCTAAATCTATTAATATATCTACTTTGTCTTGCTGAATTTCACCAATAATTTCTCCCACATCTGCTATTCCTTGAGGATATTTTTTCGGTACATATAACTCGATCGCCACGCCGGGACCAGCACCTACCTGCGCCCGGCGGCGCCGAGCGACGGGGTGGCCACGCGGCTCTGGACCGTCCTGCGGGAGGAGATCGCCAACCTGCCCGAGCACGCCGCGGACCTGGCCCGGCTGGAGGGCGTGCTGCGCGAGCGGGGCTCCGACGTGGAGCTCTTCGATCGGCTGGCCGGCAACTGGGACAAGTTCGCGGGAGCCTTCGAGACCG
>NZ_JAAHGT010000735.1 GCF_010672385.1 Okeania sp. SIO2F4 | reverse complement strand
GTAATAACTTGATAGTTTGTTCTTGAATCTCTAACCGATTTGACAAACTTTTAATCTTTTCCATCAAAGGTTTAACTTTTCCTTCTCCCTGATTATTTCCTAATGCTTGAGCCGTAGATTCAAAAGAATTTATACTATCTTTTAACTGAGAAATAATCTGAGAAATTGACTCTTGATATTCGTCTAATTTTCTAGTATTATCAAATTTAATAGTTTGAGTTTGTTCTGCTAATTTTCGTCTGTTAAACAGATTTAACAATAAAGATATAAAAATAAACACTACCGGATAAATAATTGGTTCCTCAAACATATAATTAGCAAAAATTCCGACGGCAGAAACCGCAAGAAAAATATATTCAAGGATTTCTAAAAGACGTAGGCGGTGCAACATATTTATTGAATTATAATTTTGTTTATTAATATATAGCAATTCCTATACTGGTAAGCTACAAAATTCTAGGTTTTAGGGAACACTTAACTGGGAATAGGGAATATAATAGAAATAAAGATAGGTTTACCTCATTAGACATCTCCAGAAAAGAGGGAACGCTTAACTGGGAACACTTAACTGGGAACAGGGAAGAATAATTGATAATTTATGGATAATAATTGATTTTATTTTTTATTTTTGGAGATGTCTATTAGTCTGAGAAACGTTATAGCTCTTGTAAAAATATTTGTAAAATCTGTGGGTTGGATTGATAAACCCAGCAACAACCTGAAGAGTAACTCAACTATATTTGTTCAATTCCTAAAGTACGCTTAACCCTACCTAATAGACCAACACAGCTCAAATAGTATATTATACCAATTCCCAAAAGTATTGCTATACTTAAGTGGTACTTCAATTATTAAGTAATTAACACAAGATAAATCACTTTTTTGCTAATAATAGCCCAGTTAATGTTTATTATTCTTATTTTGTACGGACGTTTAGCTGGCGCACAACGCGCGTTTTTCATGTCGCGTAGCGAAACGCTGCGCGACATGAAACGCATTTTTGTTATGCAACGTCCCTACCCCCACACGGACCACACGGACTACACTTCCCCACCCGATCAGATATAGCATTCTTTTTGAGAAATGGTATTAGATCATGTCGGAATAATTAGTGATAAAAAAAACTTTCTCCTTTTCCTCCTCTTTATTCTTTATTCTTTATTCTTCTTTCTTGGACGTTGCTGAACCAAAGGATGAATCTTTGACTCCCCACACGGACCACACGGACCACACGGACCACACTAATTCATCCCACAAATATGCAACCCCCTTTCTTGCTTCTTTCTTCCCTCCTGACTCCTGATGAGTGACTCTTCCGTCGTTTATTTATAAGTATTCAACCGGACATGATATTATATCATTGGGGACGGATTAATCTGATTGAATATTAAGTCTCATTAATTTAACTAGAACCCACCCCTACTATTGCAACATTTTAGGTATCTCATGCTACTAGACCGTTTCATCTTAAATGGTGCATTAGAAAATGGGGGGATGGGGTGATAGGGTGATAGGGTGATGGGGGGATGGGGTGATTATGAAAAAAGCTAATGCACAGTTTTAGCTGAAACAGTCCACTACTACAATATTATAACTATATCACCTGCTTCTTTATTTTTCCTTCCCTTCTATAGCACGACCCATTTAGGATGCGAACATTGGTAAATCTTATTTGCAGAGCATTTGAGAACCGAAAACTCAGTCATAAATTAGTTTTGACTTTTGACTTGCGGGTAGCGCTATATTTCCAAAAGCAAAACAGCTAAACCAAAATAAATTAATACACCTAAAATATCAACAGCAGTGGTAATAAAAGGAGCAGACATTAACGCAGGGTCTAACTTTAATAATCGAAAGATAAATGGTAAAGCTGCACCAGCAACAGAAGCAATAATTGTAATGGCAAATAAACTAATACCTACCACAAAAGCTATAGCAAAATTTTGTTGCAAAATATAAGCCCAAATTATTGCAACTATCCCCAACATTAAACCTAGCAAACTACCAGCAATTCCTTCCCGAATAATCACCTGCAAATTTCCCATACTTCCTATTTCATCAGTGCTAAAACCACGAATTATTACAGTAGATGACTGGGAACCAACATTACCACCAGTATCATTCAGCAGAGGAATAAACGCAGCTAAACCTACCACTTTTTCCAAAACTTCTTCCTGAGAAGTAATAATTTTACTCGTGAAAGTATTAGTCAGAAGTAATACTAATAACCAAAAGACTCGCTTCTTAGTAACAGCCAACAAATTAACCTGAAAATAATCATCACCCTCAGACTGTACCCCACTTAATTTATAAATATCTTCGGTGGTTTCTTCTTGCACAATATCAATAGCATCATCAACAGTAATAATTCCCACCAGTCGCTTTTCCTGATCTACAACTGGCACAGCAATTAAATCATAATGTTGAATAACCCGGACTACCTCTTCTTGGTCAGTGTTAGTTTGAACGGACACCACATCACGATTCATTATTTCGCTGATAGTTTGTTCTGGGGAACCAGTAACTAACTCTCGTAACGACAGTATCCCCACTAAATGTTGTTGTGCATCAGTAATATATAAGTAATAGATAGTTTCAGAAACATCAGCTAAAGAGCGTATTCTTTCTAAACTCTGAGCTACAGTATCATCAGACTCTAGACTAACATATTCTGGAGTCATTATACGTCCGGCAGTATCTGGTTGATAACCTAACAAAAGGGAGGTAGCTTCCCTTTCGCGGGGACTAAGTTCAGAGTTGAGACGTTGCAAAAGTTTGGGAGGCAACTCATCGAACAGTTGAGCGCGGTCATCAGGTGACATTTTATTCACAATATCTCTAATTTCCTGATGACGAAACTGTTGAGATAAAGATTTCTGTGTAGAGGGGTCAAATTGTTCATAGACAGCGATCGCTTGTTCTGTTGGGAGTAGTCGAAAAACTACAAGCTGTATATCTTCAGGTAAAAGTTCTATAGCTTCAGCAATATCGGTTGGTTGTACAGGTGCTAAGAGATTTTTTACTTCAGCTAGGTTATCCTCTGCGATTAAGTTTTGCAGTTGCGTTCGCACTTCATAAACAGTTGCTTGAGAAGATAGATGACTTGTGTACATTATTTTTTCCTGTTTCAGCTTACAGTAGTTTGGATTTTACTAGAGCACAGTAAGAAAGTTCCATAGAACTTCCCTACAATTTTTTTATAGCACTACGCAAATAGGGCGCGGACATTTATAAATGCTCAAATTCACTCAGAGATTACTTTTGACTTTTGAATGCATGACTTTTGACTTGCGCATAGCGCTATAGTTGTTATTGTGTTCGATTTTGAATCGCTAGGTATAAAAATGTTTGCCCAACCTCGATATTTTTTTTCATATTTGCAGAATTATTCGTGCCAAGTTGAAATAAATCAAAACACCGAGAACATCAACAGCAGTTGTAATAAATGGTGCTGACATTAAGGCAGGGTCTAACCCAAACGAACGAAACAGGAATGGCAAAGAAGAGCCAGCAACAGAAGCCAAAATCGAAATTGCCACTAAACTTACACCCACCGTTACTGACACTTCTAAATTGCCCTTCACAATAAATAAAAAAGCCCAAGCTGTTGCTAATAAACCGAGAATACACCCAAGCATTGCACCAGCAGCAGCTTCACGCAGAATCACTTTCAATGGTCCAATTTTCCATATTTCATCGGTATTCATACCTCGAATTACAACAGTTGAAGATTGCGCACCCACATTTCCACCAGTACCAGTTAACAATGGAATGAATGCTGCTAAGGCAACTACCTTTTGCAGAATATCTTCTTGCGCTGTAATAATTCCACCCGTAACACTATTAGTCAGTAACAACACAAATAACCAGACTACTCTTCTCCGAGCAGCAGTAAATAAATTTACCTGAAAATAATTATCACCATCAGACTGCACCCCACCTAAAGCATAAATATCTTCAGTGGTTTCCTGTTCCAAAATATCAAGAACATCATCAACGGTAATGATACCCACCAGTCGTTGTTCGCTGTCTACTACTGGTATTGCCAGAAAGTCATAACGCTGAATAACACGGGCAACTTCCTCTTGGTCAGTACCAGTTTCGACGCTGACAAAATCACGACTCATTATTTCGCTGATAGTTTGGTTTAGCTGAGAGGTAACTAAATCTCGCAAGGAGAGAATACCTGTGAGGTGACGGTTAGTGTCAGTGACATATAGAGAATAAACTGTCTCAGTAACGTGAGCTAATGAGCGAATACGTTCTAAACTTTGGGCAACGGTATATTCTTCTTTGAGGGAAATATATTCCGGAGTCATTATCCGTCCCGCAGTATCTGCGTTGTAACCAAGAAGTTGGGCGGTAGCTTGGCGTTCTGAAGGGCTGAGTTGACCTAACAAACGTCGGACAACGGCTGCAGGTAGTTCTTCAAATAGTTTGGCGCGGTCGTCAGGCGACATTTTATCAACAATATCTATGACTTCTTGGCGCTTGAATTTTTCGCATAGAGACTGTTGTACAGTGGAGTCTAATTGTTCATAGACTTCGATCGCCTCACCTTTAGACAGTAACCGAAAGGCGATGACTTGCATAGTTTCTGGTAAACCTTCGATCGCTTCAGCAATATCGGGTGGTTGTACTGGAACTAACATAGCTTTAGCTCCAGACAAGTTATCTTGTTCTAGTAGAGCTTGAAGTTGCGATCGAACTAATTCCCGTAATTCTTGACGAGAAATTGTCGCTACCGAAGGGGATGAGTAGTTATTATCTTCAGTCAAAGCTAACCCTCCTATGATATAGATTCCTGAATCCAGTTTAGACGCTAAGGGAGGTTTTTTCTCCTTAGAGTTCATAAAGTCCTAATTTTTAGTAGGGATGTTTCATTCTACTAAAACACATTGGAGTGATGAGTCTGGGAAGTTTGGTCGATGGGAGGTATAGCGCTACGCGCAACA
>NZ_JAAHGT010000734.1 GCF_010672385.1 Okeania sp. SIO2F4 | reverse complement strand
TTGTAACGGCTTGCAAACAAAAACGCCTCGGCTCGCAAACAAGGCAATTTTCAGCTCACATTAATTGCAAATAAAAATAGGTTTCAGCTCACATTAACTGCAAATCAGCTCAAATTATTTGCAAATAGCTCGCAAACAAGATTTTCAGCTCACATTAAATGCAAATAACCTGTAAGCATTTTGATGCCTAGATTACAGGCTTCAAATTATATAATGTCCCCACTGCGAAGACAAATGTCTACAGCAACACTCAGTCTACAAGGGCAGAGTAGTACTAATACTCTGTCCACAACATAAATTTTGAGTGCAAAAAGTATGTATTTTATATACTTTTGTTACAGCAACTATTACAAGAATTTATTCTCTGATTTACTTAAAATATTTAAAGCTTTCTGTGCAGCTTCTTCTGCTCGAAGTGAAGTAACTTTTTGATACCGTAATGTAGTCTGAATATTCTCGTGACCCATCAAAGCTCGTAACTCCTCAATCGAAATCAATCCAACTCTTTCTGTAGCAAAAGTATGTCGTAAGTCGTGAAGACGAACCCCTTTCAGAATTGGAGTAGATGCAATTAAATTACGAAAACACTTATGAGTTTGACGGTAAGATAATCGTGTAACTTTCCCAGTCAATGGGTGTTGTGCAGTAAATAATGCCGATATCCCTGAAGCTCGTTCGTATTTGATATATTTTGAAAGTACAATTGCTGCATCTTGACTATAAAAGCACCAGCGACACTTGTTACCCTTTCCCACTACCTGAAACTTTCGGGCAACATTATCAACAGTATCTAAATCTAAGGCTAGAAGTTCACCTATCCTCGCTCCAGTACGATGCAACAAACAAACGATAGAGTGCATACGAATATCAATCGCCACTATCTCATACAAAACTGCAAGTTGTTGGTCATTCAAATAGCGAACAACTTGGTCTGTATCATGTTCTCCTTTCTCCGGGTCAGATTTACGTCGCCGTATGTTAGCCACAGGATTTACCCTCAAATAGCCCTGCTCAACTGCAAAATTAAACAGAGCCTGAATAATAGCCTGATGACGATGATGAGTTGTTATTGATAGATGTGTTAAACCTTCCAAATACTCAGACAACAGTTCACGACTGATAATTTCTACAGGCAACCGACCATATTTTGCTAGTAATGGCATCAATGTTGAAGAGTAGTTTCGTTGCGTACTTTGAGATAGTCCCTGACGCTCTAAAAATTCTGTAGCTAATCGTGCTAAAGTAACAGTCAATTGACTTAATATACTATAATTTTTTGATACCTATACTTTGCCAAGATGTAGATTAACTATCCGGATAAAAACATATTTTTATGTATACTCTTGACCCCCAAAAAGTGCCCCAACCCGATGAAACCCTGGATAGCTATATCAGAAGACTACGAAAAGACGCTCAAATTAGCCAACAACAGTTAGCTGTAAAGGCTGGGATTCATTTACAAAGCGTGGGCAAACTAGAACGAGGTAAGACGACAAAGCTGAATCAGAAGACCAAAACAGGTTTAGCTCGTGCCTTGTCCATTCCAACTGAGTATTTAGAAGCTATCTGTTCTGGTGAGCCTATAGCAGAGATAGAAAACTACAAATTTTGTCCCCAATGCTGGACACCAGGAACTGAACCTGATTCAGCCTGGACAGTATACCGAGCTAAATATTGTCTATTGTGCGGGAGCAAGTTACGCAATCATTGCACTAGCTGTGGAGAAATTTTGACTTCTTTCAAACACAAGTTTTGCCCCCATGGTGGTACTTCTTATCAAGAAAAACCTAAAAAAAGAAAGTAGTAATGATGGCAATTATTTGATTAATCTGGAGTAGAAAATAATTTTACTCTGAGTGCAATTAAAATTAACTTTTAATAATTAATAATTATTTGATAATCCGTTTAATTCTTGATTGGATAATTTATACTACATAAGTAAAACAGAATTGGCTCGTTCCTAACTTGATAGTGGAATCCCTGCCATTAATATCTTATCCATCATTTCTTGAGTTTGATTTGCCGAAAGTTGACCATTGAGAAAAGACCGTACTTCTCCAGGCTTTACCTGCAACAGTTGAGATAGTATTTTTACACTGTAACCATAACGTACTAATTGAGGTTCCAAATCATTCAAACTTTTCACTAAAACAGTCTCAACTACATCTATAGTAATTAACTTTTGACCTACTTCATAAGCTTGTTCAAATGCTTGCTTTAAATATTGTTTTACTTGTAATGGTGTAGCTAATTTTTCAGCTAGAAAATTAAGTGCCTCTTCTGTAATTAATTCTTGCCAGTCTACTTCTTTTTGAGTTGCCTCTGTTAAGGCCCATTTTATATAGTCTTGTTGATAATTTTTTATTCCTTCTAACATCAACGCACTACGAATCCTAGCTCCAATTTCTTCTAAAACAGGTCTTTTTAGGTCATTTTTCAACTTAGGATGTCCGGCTAAAACAACAGATAAAATATTTCCATCCTGATAGACTAATTCTATTAATCGCTTCAATCCTACTAATGTTTTTGTCTGTAAACTATGAGCATCATCAACAAATAGAGCTATAGGTTTACGAGACTTTTTAATGAGAGCTAATAGTTGACGTTCTCGTTTTTCAGGTTGTGTTGGTAGTTTGACTCCAGATTTTGTTGACAAGTCATAAAACAAAGCAGTCATCAATGTTCCTAAACTAATTTTCTCCTTATCTACTGATAAGGAACGAGAAACAATTACTTGACCTGCAAGTTGTAATTCTTTCTGAACATGAACAAGTAATGTTGTTTTACCACTGCCTACAATTCCTGATACTATAATTAATCCTCCTTGATGAATATCTTGTTTAAGATTTTCAATTAGTTGAGTATTTTCTGGTGTTTCAAAATAACCCAAATGCTCAAATGTTTGTTTCAATTTAAAGAAGTTCATTACTTCACTGCGCATTTTGACGCTCCTGTGAAGTCTGAAAATAGTCTCTAATTTTAGCCATGACTTCTTTTCTATGAAGAGTTTGAGCTAAAATTGCATCTATATCTGCCATCTGTTCTGAGGTAAGTTTAGCTAGAGGATACCCAATAAAATCGGCGATCGCTCTTTTGGCTGCTATGATATTTGGAAATGTCAGTTCTTGAAATGGGTCTGGGTCAACAAATGGCTGTACTGGTAGTTCAAGAATCTCTCTAGAATTGGGAAAATTGATAATACCATTGACATTATTGGAAAGAGATATTTGTTTAGCTAAGGCTTCTATTCGGTCTGCCCTTTTTTGAGTGCGTGTTTTTTTGAGGTTACGGTAACGATGTAAAGGGATAGGACTACTGATAGGAGAGTAAGGTCCGTAGCGTTTGTCAATATGTTCCACATACAGTTCATTGTCAAATAGTCCCCACCAAAGGGTGACTGTCTCTCCGGCTAAGTCTGAGTCTACTTCATAAGAAACTCCATCAATACTGATACGAGCATCAATACCAACTTTACGACGTTCGGGTTCGCGAGCAAAGGTACAAAAACGTTCCCAAGTACACATTTGACGTATGTTTTCTGGGGGTAGGTTAGCTAACCAGTCTTCCATTCGACTGTGAGGTTCGTTGCGGTGAGGTTGACTGTTGTAGTAGTGGAGAAATTGCATTAAACCTACATTAGCTTCTTTTTCTGTTTCTGGTTCCTTCAGATGGTAAAGGGTTTCGTGCATTTCTTTGACACTGCGGAATGGTCTTTCTACTTTTCCCTTTGAGCGGGCGGTGACTCGTCTTCCGTCTTTTCCTTCAGGAAGATGAGTAACGACTTCAACGCCTAAGCAACTCATTACTTTTTGAAATACTTGAGAACGAGCAATTGGTCCGTTATCCATGTAAAGCATTCCAGGAATGCCTTGAAAGGGAATCTTATCTGTGGCTTTGGGAGACATGGCTGCAAACAGAAAGCGGAGGGCAGCTTCTACATCTTCACCATAGACTCCATGATACTCCATATATGCTAGTCCGCTACGGTCATCAACGATGCTGTAGAGCATGAGTAGGGGTTTGCCGCGTCCTGCTTCTATCCAAGTTGGTGTTTTCAGGTGTTTGAGGTCAGATGTGCTTAAGTCAAAGTGCCAACAGTCGTTGCTGTGTTCGGCTTGAAATCTAACTGCTGTGGGTTGTCTGGTCATTCGGGTGTGGTCATAACCCCACTGTTTGAGGTAACGGTTGACAGTTGGTCTTTTGAGTAAGCCTGGAGGGGCTTTTAGATAACCTGTTGGGGTGTGAATTCCTTGTTCTTCTAGTAAACGAATGGCTTCTGCTGTGGAAAGATGATGACCTTTTTTGTTGGATGTGCGAATTTTGAGGGCTGCTATGACTTCGCAATATCGTTCTAGACTGGCTCTTTGTAGTATCCGAGGTTGACCTTTATCAATTCGATGGGCAGATTTGACTGGGGTTCTATTTCTTAAGGCACGATAAACTGTGTCTTCTGAAACTCCGTATAATTTGGCAGTTTGTTGAATTAATTCTCGTCTTTCTCTACATCGAGGTGGATGTAAATCTAGTCTTCGTTGTAGGTCTACTAAAGCTTCTGTTGGTATTTTTCTAGTTGACATTAACAGTTGGCCTCCCTCAAACTGTGGATTTTTGTTGAGGGTGGATATTGAGCGCTCCATCCATTGGTGAAGTTGTGGCCATAGGAACGTCCACACTCTGAAATCTAATCATATTATCTAGTTTAAGGCCAAACATTAAATAAAAATCATTTTTTCCATTGGATTTTTGGGCGCCATTGTTCTTGATAATAGGCTGTAATATTTTCTCTGTCAAGGTTATGGGCTATTTGCAATTAATGTGAGCCGAAAATCTTGTTTGCAAGCTGTTTGCAAATAATCTGAGCTTGTTTGCAAATAATCTGAGCTGAAAGGTGTTTTTATTTGCAGTTAATGTGAGCTGAAAATTGTCTTGTTTGCGAGCCGAGGCGTTTTTGTTTGCGAGCCGTTACA
>NZ_JAAHGT010000733.1 GCF_010672385.1 Okeania sp. SIO2F4 | reverse complement strand
AATCAGCAAAAAGTAGAAAATTAACTAGAAAAATATTCTGTTTTCTTCAGATAAAAAATTAGGAGGTGTTAGTATGGTTCATATTAGATTTGAAGGGCGTTCTTATGATGTGACTCCACAAGTTCAACTGCAGTAACAGCAATGACTGAAGCTTGGAAAAATCAGGGAGTAGTTACAGAAGTACAATCTTTGGAAATTGATACTAGAGGTGCAGTTTGTAGCTAGGTTCAATAATTAATAATTAATAATTAATTATTATTGAAAAGAAGAGAATTGGTTAAAAGGGAAATTTTTTTCTTTTTTTCTCATTTAAAGGAGAGGCTAAACCCTAGTTTTTCGGTAATTATTTTTTTTAGCATCCAAACAATAAAAGTAGATTTCACTCCCTGAGTTCCGTATATCAATCAGGATAATTAGTTTTGCTTTTTACGAGAACGAGATAGGAACATTGCACCAGCTACCATACCTAAACCAGCTATAGTAGTAGGTTCTGGAGTTGACTTAGGCTCAGATAGAACACCTCCAGCAAAGCTATCTGATGTTGCTCGGACTACGAAATCATCAAAGTCGTTGTCGCCCCATGTTGTGTTATCTTCAAAGAAAATATTTGTTGAGTCTGCCCCATCTTGTTTGAAGACAACTCTGGTCTGACCATCAACAACTTGAGCATTGAGACTAGAGTCAAAGTTATTCTTATCGTAGTCTTCTGGACCTGCTCCAATTTCAAAAGATCCGTCACCTTGGTTTCCAAATCCTGTACCAGCATTATACCAATTTGGGTTGAGAGCAGTTGTAGAATATTGAGTATTGTAGGATGTAGGTAGGCTACCATCTGGGTTGAAACTTCTTAAGAACAATGAATATTCCTCACCACCTTCAAAGAAGAAGTTAGCTATTGTACTTCTAACTGCGATACCAGGTGTTCCTAAGTTGTCATCTGCCCAACCACTACCAGGGTCTATATTCAAATCTTCCTCGAACAAAATTGTTTCTTCTCCTGTATTCAACTTCACCACACCAAAGCTTCCTTGCCACCAACCATGAGATTGCAGGAACTCAAATGTTACTTCGGTATTTTCGTCAAAGATAATACCTTCGTTACCAAAAGAAGCAGCTTCAGCAGGCATAGTAGAGATTAAACCACCAGCGAGAGCTGTCAAGAAGATAGATAGTTTAGTTTTCATTTGTCGTCCTCTGGTTAAATTATTTAATGTATAGTTTGTGTTGGTCTAATAAGTTTTTTTTACAACTAAGTAGTTGAAAAAGTATAAACAGTGAGTTTTTAGACAAGCAGAGCCAATAAATTATTAAAGTTTACTTGTTTGTATAACCTTTATTTATTTGCTCAACCTTAATATAACTGCTTTAAATCTCAAAAGCAAGTAATTTTAGTTACCAAACTAATTCTTGTCTAAACCTTTAAAAAAACTGTTAATACATCAATATTTATACTGATATATGCCCATATTCTTCGACTAATAACCGAGAATATACTTAGTTTTTTCTAATAAAAAAAATCAATAATTTTAGAGTGATTATTTTGATTCAATAAATATACTTATTTTTGGCATTCCAGCATTTTTTTTATAGTGAAAATACGGAAATTTAGATAGTTGATACCACTGATACCTTAAGATTGAACGACTTAACAAATAGGACACAGTTAGATAAAAGTGGACAGAGTAAAGTAGGCCACCTATTCAAATTGTGTTTAGTGGCCATTAGGAGTTGATTAGAGGTAGAAACAAAAACACAAAAACAGTTTAGTTTTTTCCAGATGAAGCCCGACGCTCGTTAGCGTTAGTTCCTGAGTAGGAGGCAAGAGGCAAGGGTAGTGCGTTATATAGTGTCTTGAATAGTTATAATTAAAGCTTGTAGTAGAACTTTAGCCCTAAGTATACATGGGGCTAAAGCCCTACTACAAACAAAAACTTTTTGATCGCTTATTATCCGAAAATCATACATATTAGATTATTGGGGCGGAGGCGGGTTCATTTGATTCAATGTTGAGCAAGATTAATTTACGCGGAACCCAGCCCTACTATTGATACTACCGGATTTAATATATAAAGTTGCTCAAAAGCCTAAATCTAATTTTTGCAATCAATTTGGGAATATAGCAGTCGAAGCAAAGGGCACGGAAATAGCTAAATACTGAGATTCACTCAGAGATTACTTCTGACTTATAACTTGCGCGTAGCGCTATATCTCACCGTTTAATAAAATTAGTAACTGTCCCCAATGCTGAACCACCAGAAATTTTAAATCCCTCTAAAGCTTTCATCAAAATCGAACGATCTGTCTTTTCAATTGCTACCACTACAATAGTTCCATCCGCATGAGCAGACATTAAATTTGCGTCTGCTAAATTATTCAGTGGAGGCGTATCATAGATGACTAAATCGAAAAAAGCTTGAAATTGTTCCATCAAATATTGCTTCTTTTTAGATGAGAGCAACTTAATCGGATCGGGTGGCACTTGACCAGCAGTCAAAACAAATAGGTTATCATTTATAGGCGATCGCTGGATCGCATCATTCAGACTAAGGTCTGTAGCAAGAGCATCGCTAAACCCCTGTGAATTAGGCAAACTCAAACGTGAATGAATTTGTGGGTTTCGCAGGTCAGCATCTACTAACAGAACTTTCTGACCTATAGCAGCAGCTATCTGAGCTAAGTTAACAGCAACAGTAGACTTACCATCTTTAGATGTAGAGGAAGTTATTACCAAAGACTGAAGTGATTTGTCATAACTGAGCAAACGAATATTAGTATAAAAAGATCGAAAAGCCTCCAACAAGCGAGTATTACTGTAAATTAGCTCCAGAGCATCGCGCTCAACAAAATGGTAACCATTTCTATCCGTAGCCGTTAACACAGAAACTTTTTTTCTCTTACCCTTGAGCGGTTTCTTGAGTTCCTTGGCTAGAGGAATCATTCCTAGTACAGGAAGTTTGGTAGCTGCTTTGACTTCTTCTGGAGTGTGGAAGACTGTAATTAAAACTTCTATCAGAAAACCTGCACCAACACCTAGCAATACACTGACAATTACTATTACAGCTAATTGACGTTTTGTTTGTGTATATTCAGTAGGTATAAGATTGCCGTCTGTATTTTTTAGTAGTTGTGTTGCCTGAATAACTTGCCAAGGAACTTCCTGTCTAGCAGCATCAACTTCTAATGCTTCTAGTTTAGATAGAAACTCTTTGAGAGTGTTCGTAGCAACTTCTAATTCTCTTTCTAAATCTGCATATTGACGTGCTACTACTGGTAGTTGTCTAAGTTGTTCATTTAGTTTAGTAATATTTTCAGCCAAAGTTCTTTCTTTAGCTTCTTGTTCTTCAATTTTACCAGATATTTTGTTTAATATACTTTCAGCTTCTCTATACCCTAAAACATTCAAATTTATTTGCTTTTCTCGTAGCATTTGCATTGGTTCGCTATCATCTAAAAATAGGGTTGACTGAGCAGCAAGTTCACTTTCTAACTTCTGAATTTCTCTAATTAAAAAGTCATAAGCTTTACTTTCTAGTGATAATACTGCAATAATATCTCCGTTTTCTAGCTGTTGTTTTAGATGATTGTAGAGAGAGCGAGTTTCTGCTAATTGCCCTTGAAGTGTTACTTGTTGTCTCTGAATACTTAATGACTGATCAAATAATAATTTCTCTGCTTTCGTTGGATCGAACACATTATAATTTTGTCGTAATTTTTGTACTTGTCCTTGCAATACATCAACACGCTGCCTTAAGTTAGGCAGTTTCTCTTTGATAAAGTTAATTCCTTGACGTAGATTAGTGAGACGTTCTTCTAAACTGTAGTCTAAATAAGCTTTTTCTAAGGATTCTAATACGACTTTAATTTGTTTTGTATCTTTATTTTTATAGTTAACTACTAAAATTTTTGTACCTTGCTCTTGAGTTCCTTTTTGTACACTAATTCGAGTAATTTCAATGCCAGAAATTAGTAGGTTATAACTAATATTTGGATACTCATTATTCAATTTATTTACTATAGGTTCAAGTATAGTCGGACTCCTTAATACCCTAATTAAAGTTTCATAATCTATAAGACTATTATCTTCAATTCTAATTCTTTGGATATCAGCACTAGCATCAACATTTTGAGCCATTAAAAATAGTCTAGCTAATCTCCCTTCAGCAGTAATTGGCTCCACTAATAATTTAAAAGAACCTTGATATACTGGAACTATTTGACGGGAACTTTTAACAATTAATCCTCCAGCAACTACACTTAGTGTTAATCCTATACCTGCCATAATCAATAGACGACGGCGAACAACAGCAAAAATCCAACCTAAGTCAAAATTTTCATCTTCATTATCTCCTAGGTTTGTTTGGGGAGCTTGAGTAAATGAAGGAGATAGTTGCTGACCGTTATTCTTATGTGCAATTTGTTCATAATTAGTTTCATAATCCATATCCAATGCCACTTGATTAAATGTTTATTTATTATTTTTAGCCTCAAAATAGCCCTTAGTCTTATTTTATTAGTTCGATCTTAAATATTGCCTGCTAAAGAACACCAAATACCTCAAAAAATCTCAGCACTGATAAGGTACTCACTCCAAATTCAAATGTAGTATTTAATGTATCTGATAGAGCAGCTATCCCATTCCTACTAATAACAACAACATCATTCTGGCGCAGCATGGGATTAGTTTTTTCATTAACTCCAGAAGCAAAATCAACAACTATAGTTTGTCGAGAAACAGTACCGTTGAAATTCAGGCGAATTAGTTCCACAGAATTCCTCTTAGCTCTACTTCTATTAAATCCTCCTGCTTTTAATATAGCTTGATTTAAAGGAGTATTTGGCGGAAGTTTAACTTGTCCTGGTTGTCTGACTTCCCCTACTACTGAAACTTCTATTTCATCGGGAGCAAAACTAGCTGCTGCTAATTCAGGTGATTCTGCTGGATAAATATCTGGGGCTGTGGGAATTACAATCATAA
>NZ_JAAHGT010000732.1 GCF_010672385.1 Okeania sp. SIO2F4 | reverse complement strand
CCCGTGGAAATCACATCAGTATAGGTGAGGAAATTCTGGTAAAACTATTTCAACCACGAGACAAACAAAGGGGTGTAAAAGCAGTTGCCGAATGCCAGAAACCCTGGAATTATTTTCTACCTATTTTGAAAAATCATATTCGACAACAGTGGAGTGATTGTTTTGTCACCAAAAACACTTATCAAAAGGCAGCTCAAATTCTTCAGCAAAGTTGGAAGACAGAACGAAGAGATCCAGAAACTTTAATATATCTCAATAATGCCCTTTTAGAAGCGACGGGTGTTGATTTCTATACTATTGCAGTTGCGGTTCCAATTTTACAAGATGAAACGGGGAAGGTGAAGAATGCAGAAATGGCTGAAGAAATCTTGCGGGGAGTAGCTCAAGCGCAAACAGAAGTTAACTTGAGTTTATTTAATGAGGAAAAATCCTCTAATTTGATTTTACCGGGTGCAAATTTTCTCAAGTCAAAAAGCTTGAATGGAAAAGGTTTAAAAGTCATAATTGCTAATGATGCTAACCTTGAGAAGCAAGCAAAGAAGATTGCTAAGACAATAGTCAAACAGTCAGAGATTCTAGGTGTTATTGGTCATTGGACCAGTGAGATGACGACGGCAACTGTAGATATATATAACCGAAATAAATTAGTAATAGTTTCCCCAGGTACAACCACCTCTGAACTCACCCAACAACCCAGACCGTTTTTCTTCCGAACCATCACAAATAATTATGTACCTACAGGTGCAGCGGTTGATGTCTTGATAAGCGATCGGATTAATCAAAAAAGAGTGGCAATTTTTTATAACCCTGCTAGTCCCTATTCCAGTGATTACAAAAAACGATTTGAAGAAAAATTCTTAGAAAAAGTAGGAAAAAAAGAAAAAGTAGAAAAAGAAGAATACATCGTTTATTCATTTGATATTTCTCAGGCTGATTTTGATGCTAAAAGTGCCATCAAAAAAATTATAAACTCTGGGGAATTAGCAATTGTTTTAATACCAGATGGTCAAGTGACTAATGCTCTAGTTAATGCTCTGGAAATCATTAAAGAAAATCGTGGTCAAAATTGGATGGTAGGTAATTGGTCGGTTTATAGTCCGAGAACCTTGAAGATTGGTCAATCTCAGCTCTTAGAAAAACTGGTTTTGACCGTTCCCTGGCATCCTCTAAGCAATCCCAAATCTTATTTTTCTCAAACCAGTGAGCAGCTTTGGGGAGGGTCTGTCAGTTCTCGCACAGCTTTGAGCTATGATGCTGCTCAGGTGGTAATTGAAGGGATTCGGCAAAAACCTAATCGTCAGGGAATTCAGAAGACATTGGCAGATGAAGATTTCCGCCTTGACGAGGGGGCAACAGGAAAAATTGAATTTCAACCAGGGACTGGCGATCGCAAAGCACTAACTATTGAGTTAGTTAAGGTTGTTCCTTGTCCAACGAATAGGGAGTACGGTTTCACATTTATTCCTATGAAGTTTTCAACACCTGAAGATGCAGGGTTGAACTGTTCTATTTCTGTCGATTTCTGACTCCTAATACCAACAGGAATTACGCCAAGACACATATATAGCCTTTAGCACTTGAAGCAATTGCTTCAAGTTAATCTTAATTCTCATTCCTAATTTATTTAGTATTTAGTTAGACCTGTCATATCGCTTATTCCAGGGTCCAAGTATTCCTAAAACTTGATTTCCATCCCATATTACTGTAGCAGTAGTATGACCATGATCAAAGTACGGACAATCTTTCCCAACTTTAAGTATTTCTCTATGTTTTGTTGCGTGAAGTGTCCAGGTTATACCAACACGATTTTTCCATTGAAGTGTGTTATCATCGATCCGACTAATAGTCACATAATGCCAATCGTTTTTTCCACCAGAATCATACAAATGATTTTCATAGTTTCCCACAATTGAATTGACATCCCAATCAGTACCAAGCTTTTCCATCAAGTGGTTCAAGATTACATATCCTTGTGGGTTGACAACACTCAGGCGGATAATTGATGGATTTTTAGGGCGGTGAGCAATAATATATTTGTGATTTCCGTTTTTAAAGGTATAAGTATACCGTTTGTTATTCCCTTTAATATAAGGATTTTTCAAAGTTAGAAAAGCACCACTTCTTCCAGATTTAGCTTCATAAGTATAGTTTCCGAACTCATCTAATTTCAGCAAAACAACCGAATTTTCGCTATTATCCATGAAAGCTCCAGTTGGACGGACAAAATCGGTAGGCATTGCAGAAGCACTATGAGAATTTAAGGTAATATCTGCGATCGCAGGAGTAGATAAACCAATAATAGATGCAAGAGCAATAGCTTTGATGTTCATATTTTTCTCTTTCTTTAAGTATTTTGTGGGTTTGTTTTGTTTCCTAACTAAGTCTTCAAACTCAATTGTTTTGTATCCGTATTTACAGCGGTTTTCATTTCAGTAGACCACAGTAGGGGCGATTCGCATAGATGCCCCTACAGAGTTTTGGTTATGACGATGTGGTTTATCCATCAGCAAAAGCGCTGTATAGTTAATAAAAATGCCAGAATAAAATTTGGCACACACAAACCTGCAATTAGGGCTAAAACTAGAGAAACTGCAATGAGCGTGCCAACTAATCCTATAATTCTTTTGTGGAAAGACTTTTAATTCCTTACCTAGAAAAGTATGCTATTCCTTTCATCAACTATTTTTAATAAATAGTGAAGGCTGAAATCGAGTAAATTCGTTATCTAGTTTGTGATAGGTGAGTTGGCACTTAATTACAGTTACTCTAGTTTTACGCCAAATATTGAAAAAAAAGGTAACAATAATAGAGATACCTGTCTAAATGGATCACCTCTTTTTAAGCATTCCCCAGGGAATGCTTACAGTTTTTTTTGCCAAATCTACCTCTAGAATAAGTTGATTAAACTTGATTGAATTTATTAATTACAGGACTTACGCAAATTAACCTTGAAAGCGCCATATGTAGGGGCGAATGCCATTCGCCCTCATTATATTTAGTATCTGTGCGTAAGTCCTGAATTAATTTGTGTCACCTTGACTGGAATACAACCAGAATCATCAGAACAATTTTTCATGCTCCAATTACCACTATCATCTAACTCAACATGAAAACTATCAGCTTGATAGTCAAGGTTTATTGCATTCCTACCTGGATAAGTAGGTCTATTACCTTGAAGAGTATAACCATTTCTTTCAGGATGCATATTCATTCGTTGTTCAGCGTCAACTCTCCTACCATTAGGTCCAGTTACATTTACAACCATAGTTCCCAAATTTCCATCCATTTTTAAACGACCTTTATATAACCATCCGTTGACTTTCCATTGTAAATTCCATCTTCCGTTCATCCCTTTATTTATAAGTCTAGGACTGACCAGGGCCTGAAATTTTACCTGAGCAGGGCGAGCAAAAGCAACTTTTACAGGAGTTATTGTGGCAAATGATAAAGAAGTAGCGCTTAAAGCAACTAAACTGAAACTAAAAGCTTTGTTGAGGTTAGTTTGAATATTCATTTAAGATTCCCTTGTGTTTAATTTGTTGATGTGGGAAGAGGTTGTTCTCTTTCCTTTCATGTCTTAATCATCTCCTAGTTTTTGGGGAAGTGGGAAAATGTGAATAAGTTATCGCAATTAACTTTTTATTGTGGATGGATGTGAATTTTCTTACACAATTAACTTTTTATTGTGGGTGGACGCGAATTTTCTTACACATTGATTAGCACTCAGGGGTCACATTCTGCCATTACGGCAGTTCTGGAGAGAAACGGAGGCAATATTAGAAAAGCTCAAAGTTTTAGTCGTCATACAGACCTGAAGACCTTGATGATATATGACGACAACTTGCAACAACCACAACTGGAGTTTTAGATAAAATATCAAATCACTTTCTCTGCCGACTTCCGTTCTGGAGATGATATTTTTGTTGAGGATTTTGTGGAAGTATTAGAAGCTGAGGGCTATCAACAGTATTAAAATAAATGGACAAAGTTAAACATAAATAGACATTTACTATGATATAGTAAACTTATTTTTAACTTAATTCAACTATTCCCAGAGGTGGCCAATAAATTGAAATGCAATCAATCAAGACTAAATTAAAAGTTAATAATGAACAAAAAACAATACTTGCCAAACACGCAGGTGTAGCCCGTCATGCTTATAATTGGGGATTAGCAACTTGTATAACTGAGTACGAATCAACTAAGAAACGGCCTAGTGCTATCACTTTGCATAAACGTTTAATTGCTGAAGTGAAAAGTGAAAATCCTTGGTATTATGAGGTATCAAAATGCGCTCCTCAACAAGCATTAAGAGATTGAGAAACGGCATTCAAAAACTTTTTTACTGTTCCCAAACGTGGATTTCCTAAGTTTAAGAAAAAAGGGAAAAAAGACAGTTTTTACCTGGAAGGAAGCATTAAAATTCTGAAAGGAAATTATATCAAACTACCCAGAATAGGAATAGTAAAAACTTACTGTATCTTACCATCTGTGCCCATCAAAAATGTGACTATCTCAAAACGTACAGATAATTGGTATATCAGTTTTAAATATGATTTAGAACCAGCACCATTACCAACCCCTAAAAAACGAGCTGTTATTGGTGTAGATGTAGGTATAAACACCCTAGCTACCTGTAGCGATGGAACAACCTACCCTAATGTCAAAGCCTATAAACAAGCTAAAAAACGATTAAGTCGTTATCAACGGCGTGTTATCAAAAAAGAGCCAGGGTCAAAAAATAGAGCTAAAGCTGTAAAAAGATTAGCTAAAGCTCACAAAAAAGTAGCTGATATCAGAGCAGATGCACTACATAAACTAACAACATGGTTAGCTAAAAATTACAGCACCATAGTGATAGAAGTATGACAATGTAAGTGGAATGCTCAAAAAGCGGTCGTTTCGCTTCGCGACATGAATTGCTCGCAGTCCGTTAGGACGGGATGGCGAGGTCTCCTCGCTTGCCTCCAATCGAC
>NZ_JAAHGT010000731.1 GCF_010672385.1 Okeania sp. SIO2F4 | reverse complement strand
CGGTTAGGGTCAATTAAAACAACTTTTGTTTGTGGAGTAACTCCTACAGCTAACTGGCGATAATTTTCTACTCTAGTATCAATTACCATTAATCTTTTTTGCTGTTGGACTTGCTCTAATTTTTGATTAATTTCTGTTGACTCTATAGTTTTTTTTAAGATTGCATTCATCTTGACAAATCCTCAAATTGATAAAAGTTAGGAAAACACCCTAATATCTTGGTAAATGTTTTGTCAAAAGACAATTTGTCAAAGATTAAGCAACTATAAAGTATTGGATATGAATTGTGATATCAAATCCGCTCGGGTTCGGTATAAAAAAATGTTCCATCTTCAGTTATTGCTAAATCTTTCGGCGTTGGAGAATCAAGCTATGAAATCTAAATTTGCAAAATATAAAATGCTTTTTAATTATGAGTTAGGCAATCCCCATTTCAGAAAAATCATAGCCACGCATCACCAACGCCAATCTTTCTATATCTCCCCATCTCCCCATCTCCCCATCTCCCCAGCATCTTTATCTAATTACACCAATGCTACCGGATTTGATATGAATTGGTCTTATCGTTAGCAGTTCATATTTTTGATCCTCGTCAACTAAATCATAATAATCCCTCTTGCCTTTGTATTAGACCTCTGGTGGAAAAGAGGGAGTAGGGAGTAGGGACGTTGCATGCAACATCCCTACAGAGTAGAGGCAAAGAATTGATTATTTATGTGCGATAATTGATTGTATTTTTTATTATCACCAGATGTCTATTACTTAACTATTGAATACAAGAAAAGGGGAGAATATTTCTCCCCTTTCAAAAGTTTTTTTTACTTACATTTTAGAGCTAGACGTGCTACTACATTCTTTTTCACCTCTAGTTCTAATTAACTTGCGGTTCCGAACCCTTCAACTCACAAACCATTCCAGAACAAGCGGGATCTTGAGGTCCCATCTCTGGTAACTCACTCGCTAACACATAACCATTCATCAACTCGGAAAAATTATCAGACTTACGCCGTTGCAATACCTCCCCTTGCAATTTTTCATATTCCTCTTGAGAAATACGTTCAAATGGCAACCGAGGGAACGGTGCATCAAACCGCGCTAACAATGCTGACGAAATATAACCCTCGTCATCACGAATTGCCTCATAAATGCGTGTTCCCAAAGGTTCAATTTCTGCCTCCGTTAATAAAATGGTACTACTACTGTTATGAGTCGTCCAATATTTCTGTACTCCCATGTAAAAATCAAACATAGCAGTAGCGCTGAACTTCTCAATAGCAATCTCCTCAACTCCAGGCAAATCTATCCAAGATACCTGTACTGGAATTTCTACTAACCATTCTTGAGCGCGTTCGTCAAAAGGATCGTTCAACAAGTTGCCATTTTCATCTTTGCTTGACTGCCCAGGAATTACAGAATAACCGTAGTCAAGACAAGCTAATGCTACAGGGTCATTTTTGGCAAAAGTAATGCGTCGTACCCACCGCAACCCAAAAGGAGGATGCCAACCAGGAGCAGCGTTTGTTAGCAGAGATTTTGTCCCGCTAGGTTGAATAGTTGTACAACGGTTTGGACGTTTAAGGTTGTGGCGATCGCAATAATCCCACACCACCCGATGTACAATTTCGCGCCAACGGATTAAATATTCTGCCTCCTGTTGTTTAAAGTCTAGACCTTGAATAGTTTCCGGGCGACCTGCTTGCCACCAACGCAACCATTCAATACCAAAAGCTTTTACAAAAAAGTCGAATAAACCAGTAAAAGACACCCCAACAATAGGGTCTAATTCTCGACTATAACTATAGCGAGCTTCGACGAATTTATGGTTAAGTAAAGTTGCCACAGAAAGGGCGCCAGCAGTAAAAGCTTCCTCCTGTTCTTTATGATTATTTGGGTCAATTTGATTCAGATGAATTTCCGACAAATTGCAATTTCCTGTCAAGCTATTGCCAAAAACACCTTTGTGAAATTCTGGCTCTTCAAAACAATAAGTGTCATGTAATCCTGGCAATTCTTCAACACTTTGAATTATTTGATTTTTACCTTTAAATTTAGCTTCGCATCCTTTACTTGTGTCTAGTCTTTGACAAGGAATTTCACTACAATCAGTTATTTGTAAGTAGTAAATGTCTTTATTTCTGGTTCCTAAATTAGTAGTATAACCGCGATTCGCCATTAAGTTTACTGATGCACGAATACCACATTTTGTCAACAGTAATTGTAGTCTTTTTGCCCGTTCATAATCAGACAAATAAATTCTGATTCCATTACTGTTAGTATTAGAACCATCTGTATCTGCTAATCCGGCAATAAAAGCTAGAATTGCTGGTTTATTCCAACTAGCAATAATATTTAAAGCATCAGGTTCAGTTTGTAAACGATGCAGTAATTCTCCAGAGAATCCTAAATCAGTGACATCTACAAAAGTAGGTAGATAATTATATTGTCGTTCCACTGATTTATTACCAGCAACAATTAATTCAGCTTTGTGAGAATAAAGCCGAATTTTAGCATTACCATTTTTGTCTAATGTTCCATCACCTACAGCTACACCTAATGTATAAGCATAAGATAAATTGATATAATCTCCATCCTGATAATCTATGACAAAAGGTTCCGTATGTAAAACATATTTGCTATGATTTAGCAAATCTTTTGTTTGTACTTCTTGATAGTTTTTCCCAAACCTATCTTTAACAAAAAATCGGTGATATTCTGTCACATCAAGATAGGAACCATCCCCAAATCGGACGCGGTATAATTTTCTATCTTTTCCTGTTTTGAAAGGAATTACTTCACTCCAGTTTTTGCCGTTCCAAACTTCAACTTTTTGACCAACAATATCTTTGATTTTGTGAATACTGTCGCGAGTAATTAATAATGTATCTTCGCTGACACAGTGAAAATTTGAACCAATAATTTCGCCACAGTTATGAACTACAAATCCATTAGCGTCAAACCGAGACGGTCCGGGAACGGTGCAATCATAAACAGTTTCTGTCCCATCGGGAGTAATAGACTTAACTGTTGCAGTGAAGCGGTCACGATTTAGTGTCCGCTTATATCCTTCTAAGACAAGAGTAAGCTTTTCACTTTTAACAGGATCTTTGAACCCAACAAGTTCTTGAAAAATTAGCAAGTTATCTTTAGAAACAACAAGTTCATGATTGGCTTTGCAATGATAAAAAGCAAGATCGCGATTAGAATCCGGTAATTTTCTTACGTTCTCACTACGTCGATTCTGGTAAACTGTTGAAATAATTCCTATTCGGGCTAGCATTCTTTGAACAATTAAAAGCGAATTTAGATTGCTTTGCGCTAAACGAATACTAACGCCTTTATTTTGGTCGCCTTGAACACTACCATCTGCATCAAAAATTCCTCGTAGAAAGCCACAATAAAAGTTGTAGCTACCACGTTCAATTTCTGAATTTATAACTTTGTGCTTGCGGTTTATTCCAAACTTATCTCCTAAAACTGCTAACTTAGAAGAAGTTACTTGGCTCATGTTGTGGAGATTGTGATGACATCCTTTTATGTTAGGATGTCCTAAAGCAGAATTATTCAGGGTAGCAATTGCATACTCTAGCATTTCATTTTGAGATTTACCCCAATACCTAAGTATTCCAATGTCATTACCACTTTTAGTTTTGGCAATAGAGCCATCGCCAACCATACTTCCTAAAAGCCATCCTTCTTCAAAAGTTCCTTCACCGTCCCATTTTTGAATTTCTCGGTGATTGTGTAAACAAACTCGATCGCCAGGTTTTAAAGAAATAGCAGAAACCCATTCAGTATATTGTTTCTTTTGAGTTTGACTTATAATTTTAAGCACGAGGTGGTTTTCAGTTAGTCGGATTGAAAAACCTTCTTTAGTTTCCACTTTTAAAATAGGTTTTGTCCCAGTTTCAAAAAATCCGTCAGGAGTTGTACTAAAAAGTTCTCCGTTAACAAAAGTGCCATGTTGAACGCCAATTAATTCCTTGACCTGACGCGCTCCAAACTCAGTATGAATCCAAGTATCTGCTGTTACACATGGGTTGAGTCCTAGACGAGCTAACCGATGTTCGAGTTCATCATTACTAATATTTGGATAGTGTTCTTGAAACCATTTTTTGGCATTATCTTCTCCATAAGCTTTCAAGAAATCACTCTTTATTTCTGGCGTTGAAAGTAGATCGCGATTAGCACGAGCAACTGCTTCACCTCCCCACTGAATGGCACCTTCACCCGAATAAAACTGTTTTCTCACTGCCTCAACACATTCTTCTAATGTTGGTTTGTGATGGAAAACATGGGTATGATTTGCCATTCTCAAAGCATCTCTTTTGGGGTCAATTCCCCAGTTACCGTTTTCATCTTGTCGCCAGAGATTATCCTTCGCTACAGCAAAGAGGCGATCGCTACTATTACCTTGGCGCATTCCTGCAGATCTTCTGATGTTGCCGGCAACAATTGTCACTGCTGCTTCGTCAATGATCAAACAACACTCCACAGAATTTAATTGTCGCCCAACTGCTTGATTTAAAATGTTCCCACAACGTTGATACAATTCTGGCAATTTTACCGGGTTGGCAACACCTCCGAATCCCTTTAAAGGTTCTCCCGCAGGTCTGACATCACTCAAGTCAATGATAACATTCACCTTTCCCGAAAATCGCTCATCTGTTGACAACTCCAACAAAGCCTGATAAGACCCGACCCAACCTTGACGACTGTCACCGACAAAAATTTCAGCCTGGTCTCCATCGAATTTTACTTCTGTCAACTCACGACGTAACTCAGGGAGAGTAGAACCAATTTCACCCCGCAATACAATATTTAGATGATTGCGAATGGGTGGCAGTTGATTTATATTATGTGGTTCTAAGACCGCACCTGTACCACATCCCATCATGGCTAAGTCCATTAATAGACCGAAGGAGCGCCAGTCTACAATATTAGTGGAGGAGCAGTTATAAGCCCCCGAAAAGTTTTGCA
>NZ_JAAHGT010000730.1 GCF_010672385.1 Okeania sp. SIO2F4 | reverse complement strand
ATGGTGAAAGCCCGATAGCTAATGGACGATCCACGTTAAAGGGTGGTTAATCGAAAAGGTAGCCCGGTGCTTACCAGCACTCTGTTTCCAGCCGTAACTCAGCACGTTGTAACGAGGGAGCGAGTGAATCAACCAACAACCTAAAAAGTAGCCTCAATGGTATGCATGGCCGGAGAGAGTAGTGGCAATTGGCACCGGCTAGTAGGGGGGATTCGCTCTTCCCCCCTACTGCTGTATACGTACTACGGTACGGTACTGGTAATGTGGCTGTTTCGAGCAATGTGAAAATCGTGGTTTTAACCCGATAAAAAGCTCCTAGTCACGAATCCACGCGACTTTAGTCCGTGGAGTGTCAAAGGTGTTGCTATATAATTCGGTATTGTAGGAATTATATTACTCAGAAGCCAACGAATTTGATCTAATCAATTCTTGATCTGATATGGCATCAGTTTAGATACCAAACCCCTAAAATACATAATATAGCGCTACGCATTAAGGTGTTTGACATTTATAAATCCTCAAATCTTTTGATAGTCTGCTGTCTCCAGTTAAGTGTTCCCTATTCCCGATTCAAGTAGTGCTATATACTTATCCGTTCTACTAAACTTACCCATAGATGATAGAACTCCGTTCCGCTGACGTGACCGCAGAAGCTTTGGAGCTAGCTTCCTATTTCATTGAAAACTAATAACTATTGTCTGTAACTTATCTTCAAGAGCAGGCTTAAAATCAGTGGAAACTCCACCTAATTGATGCACATAGTTTTCCAGGTTTACCCCTTTATCAGCTAAAAAATTACATAAACCCTTGCTATGTGTATTGTTTGTAGATATTGACAACTAAAAAAACTTGAAATAATTATCTTGTCTTGGTTTTGGAAATTTTTTCAATCTATAATTAGCCGCAACTCTCAGGAGTCATGTAAAAATAAGTTGTACAAATTTCATCTGGAATGAATTGTGAAATCTAGCTTCCATCAAAAAAACTGTAATGGTTATTTTTACACAACTCCTGATGTTTAAAACCTGAAGTCGATCAACCAAAACGCTAAAATTCCTAATACACCAATTCCGAGTACAATAGTAACAATATAGGATTGACCTTGACCAGATACCCCGTATTTCAAACCTTGCCCACTAAAAATTGTCGCCAAGCCAACTAAGTTAACAGCTCCATCAACAATATAACGGTCAATCCAAGCACTTAACTTTGAGAATTGACTAACTGCAAAAACCACCGTTACATTATAGAGGCGATCGATATAGAAATCATAAGCAAACAAATCTTGAGCAAAACGCAAAGGAGCTTGTATTGGTCGAGACCAAGTTCTACCTAACTCCATAGTGCTACCCAGAATAACACCAAATAAACCAGATGTTACTAACAAAATAACAACAGCTAAATTCAGATAACCCCAGTCAGGTAAAAGTGATAACTGTTCCATAATTATTGGAGTTAACAGAGTAACAATAATTAATGATACCATCGGCACAGCCATAGGCCAGGGAACTTCCGGTGCCCGTTTAGTCTTAGGTTGAGGTTCACCCAAAAATATCAAACGAAACACACGAGTCAGGTTTAAAGCAGTTAGGAAGTTAACAAATAATAAAACAGGTACTACCCAAGGATCGATAATCCAAAAAACATCTAAACCTTCTCGCAACGCCCAAAAACCACCCAAAGGCAATAATCCAACTAACCCCAAAGTTCCTACTAAGAAAGAAGTAGTAGTTGCAGGCATTCGAGACCATAATCCCCCCATTTCTGTGAGGTCTTGACTATTAGTAGTCAATATTACACCACCAGCACTCATGAATAATAGTGCTTTAGCAATACAATGTGCCAAGAGTAATAGCAAGCCAAAAGTAGTCCATTGTGTACCAACAGCAATGAAAACTAATCCCAGGTAAGCACTGGTAGAATGAGATAAAGTACGCTTAAGATCGATTTGAGCCAGAGCAACCAAAGAAGCTCCAACAGCTGTTACAGTTCCGATCGCCACCAACACAGCTAGAGCAATAGGAGAAATAATTAAAATTGGTTGGATTTGAATCAATACATAAGCTCCGATCGCTACCACCACAGTATTCCGCAAAATAGAAGCAGGGTTTGGACCTTCCATCGCTTCATCCAACCATAAATGCAGGGGAAATTGAGCGCATTTACCTATAGGCCCAGCAATTAAGGCCAACCCTAACAAATTAGCTGTAACTGGAGATAGTTCTACTCTTTCAGCCCATTGATAGAGGTCACTAAAATTCATACTCCCAGCTAAAGCTGAGATGGCAACTACTCCCATCAAAAGTAAAACATCTCCTACCCGCTTTGTTAAAAATGCATCTCTAGCTGCTGTGACTACAAGAGGTTGAGCATACCAGAAACCTACTAATAAATAGGTAGAAAGGGTTAACATTTCTAGCAAAGCATAGGAAATGAACAAAGAATCGCTAATTGTTAAGCCAGTCATGGCAGCTTCAAAAAATCCCATTAGTCCAAAAAACCTAGCTAATGCCCAATCCTTTTCTAGATATCCCAAAGCGTAAACTTGGGCTAATAAACTTAGAGCAGTTACCACATCCATTGCCCCAATAGTTACTGATGAGATATTGAAGGCAAAAGATAGGTTGAGGTCTCCAGTCTCTAGCCAGTTGAATATTATTTCTCGTGGCTCTTGATTCCAGATAGCTTGATAGATAATAGAGCCATGAATTAGGGCCAATAATGTCATCAATAGATTAAAATAAGCGGCTGGCCGTGGCCCAGTACGTTTAATTATCCCTATTGACCATGGCAGAGTTAAAATTGCTCCAACCAAGCTATAAAAAGGTATGTACCAAAAGTTTTGAATAAGAAACTCGAACATTGTATTTCTTGACCTTGAGTATGTAAGAATAAAGATAGTCCTGCATGGTAATGGTGAGGATATATATTTTTTAATTTCTCCGCTCCCCATCTCCGACACTCCCCACACTCCTGGTGCTTCCTTTACCATTACGCGAGCACCACCACCAGAATAAATATATACACACGATTAATATAGATTCAACTTAGTTATAAGTATATATACTTGTTTTTTTCTACTGATAGGGTATTGAGCCAAAAGTAATTAAAAAAAATTTAGGATTGATACCTGGGAGCTGAGGATCGCTGAATTCAGCATTAACTATAAGGACTTCAATGGTAAGGAATTTATTTTTCTAAATCTCTTCAATTATGAATTATGATGATAGTTGCTATTGTCAACGATGCCATGTTTCTCTATGCTGAAAGTATAGCATTTGATAGATTTTGATTGTAAAAATGGGAATTCCCTGCAAAGCTATCTAGAGACAATACTGGCCTCAATGCTTAAGTTAACTTCTGTCAATAGGAGATAAAAGAATGCCAATTGCTGTGGGAATGATTGAAACTAGAGGGTTTCCAGCAGTAGTAGAAGCTGCTGATGCGATGGTTAAAGCAGCTAGAGTTACCCTAGTGGGTTATGAAAAAATAGGTAGCGCTCGTGTAACAGTCATTGTCCGAGGAGATGTCTCGGAAGTACAAGCTTCTGTTGCGGCAGGAATAGAGTCAGCTAAAAGAGTTGATGGTGGTGAGGTAGTATCAACTCATATCATTGCTCGTCCCCACGAAAACTTAGAGTATGTCTTACCAATTCGATATACCGAAGAAGTCGATCAGTTCCGAACTTATTAATTTGAGTTGCTGGAATTTGTCCTAAATATTTGGTCTAGATAATTGACTTAGTTAACAACTTACGTCATAAAGCGTTATTATGCGATAGTTGTTCAAAGTGATTAAGTAGTAAAATTTGTCAAGCCAAGAGAAGTTGTAGATAGGTTTTATCCATCATCAAAGACTTGCTCTAATTATGGTCATGTTTAAAGATATGCCGTTAAGCCTTAGAATTTATGATTTACTTGAGTGTGGCATATCTATAGACCGCGTATGAGATGCAAGTATAAGAGGCTTGAACGTCAATGCCTATGGATGAGTAACCGCCGACGCCTCATGGTCAGCAGGAAGTAAACATCAGATTGTCACGCTTATGTGACGCTTTGTATCAGTTTTATAGATCGGCTGATTGATTTTCCCAAATTTTAGGCTCATGCTTTGATTGCCTAGTAGAAACAAACAAGTTTACCCTAAAGTTTTAGGGCAATCATTACAGAGATTGCCCACTCTGGGGAAAACTTCAGGATGAATTTGGGTAGATGAAACTAGAGGGACTGAAAAATTATCAGAAAAGTAGGCAGAAAGCTAGATTTAGTTCTAAGCAGACTTTATATGGGTATTTTGACTTGTCTCCACAGAATATTTCTGTAGTCATCCAAGAGGAGAGTAGGCAAAGTGGATTTATCCTGTTGGGTAGTGTCGGCTGAGAATATCCTTGAACTTAATTCAATTCGGGAATTAGTCAATAAAAGTCAAGATATAGACTAGAAACTAAAAGAATCTGTAAAATAATATCATGGAGTAAAAATAATGTCAATTGCCGTTGGGATGGTAGAAACCCTAGGCTTTCCAGCAGTTGTAGAAGCAGCAGATGCAATGGTGAAAGCTGCACGAGTCACCCTTGTTGGCTATGAAAAAATTGGTAGTGCTCGTGTAACCGTAATTATTCGTGGAGATGTATCAGAAGTACAAGCTTCAGTAGCAGCAGGGGTTGATAACGTTAGAAAGGTGAATGGAGGCCAAGTGATGTCAACTCATATTATTGCCCGTCCCCATGAAAACCTAGAATATGTTCTGCCTATTCGTTATACTGAAGAGGTAGAACAGTTCCGTGACAGTACCACTGCAGTCCGTTCAGTTAACAGACCATAGAAGTAAATAGATTTCAGATGGTAGATTTGAGATTGAACTTGAGGTGAAGTCAGAAGTCAGAAGTTATATTCTGACTATGACTACATTGGAGAGGCGCGAGAATGTCTTAACCACCCTGAGAACTGCTATATATATTGGTGGAATGTTACTAATTGTGA
>NZ_JAAHGT010000073.1:7150-18753 GCF_010672385.1 Okeania sp. SIO2F4 | reverse complement strand
TCCGCTCTTTTAACAGAAATCTAAACATTAAATCGGAAGAGCATAACGTCCCCTTCCTTGACAAGATAATCCTTACCTTCACTCCTCAGCAAACCTTTTTCCTTAGCAGCAGTTATTGAACCAGTAGTTACTAAATCCTCATAAGCAATTGTTTCTGCTCGAATAAAACCACGTTCAAAATCAGTATGAATTACACCAGCAGCTTGAGGAGCTAACATTCCAGCTTTAATCGTCCAAGCCTTAGTTTCTTTTTCTCCAGTAGTAAAATAAGTACGCAATCCCAACAATTCATAAGTTGCCTTAATTAGAGATTTTAATCCACCTTCTTCTACTCCTAAAGATTCTAAATAATCAGCTCTTTCCTCCTCTGGTAACTCAATTAATTCTGATTCTACCTGAGCTGAAATTATCACAACTTGAGCATTTTCTGCAGCAGCAATATTGCGGACTTTTTCAACCCAATCATTGCCACTAGCTAAGTCATCTTCTGAGACATTAGCAGCATAAATTATGGGTTTGGAAGTTAATAGATTTAAAGGCTTAATTAGCAAAGATTCGTCTTTATTTAAACCAGCCATTCTCACCGATTTACCTTCGTTTAAAACAGCCTCTAATTTTTCTAAAATTTCTAATTCTGCCTGAGCTTCTTTACTGGTACGAGCTTGTTTTTTAGTTCGTTCAATTCGGCGTTCTACCTGGGCTAGATCGGATAATGCTAATTCTAAATTAATTACCTCAATATCTCGCACTGGATCGACGGAACCAGAGACATGAATAATATCCTCACTATCGAAACAACGAACTACTTGAACAATGGCATCAACTTCTCGAATATTAGATAAAAATTGATTACCTAAACCTTCTCCTTTACTTGCACCTTTTACTAAACCAGCAATATCAACAAACTCAATTCTAGTAGGAATAGTCTGAACAGAATTAGAGATTTTAGTCAGCACATTTAACCGCTCATCTGGCACTGCCACCACACCAACATTCGGTTCAATTGTGCAAAATGGGAAGTTAGCAGCTTCCGCCTTAGCATTAGCAACTAAAGCATTAAATAAGGTAGATTTTCCGACGTTGGGTAGTCCGACAATTCCAGCTCTGAGCATAAATTTAAGTCAAAAATCAAAATTTAAAAGTTAAAAATTACAATTGCTTATCTAAATAGGATAGCAGAAGGAAAAAAGAATTTTGATTTGTAACCTCAAGTTTCAGTAAAAATAAAGAATCAAAAAATAAAAAAATGTAGTTTGCCTTTTTTGTTAAATTCCTAGGAGGAACTAGGTAGATAAGCCTTCAATAATTAATAATTAATAATGGATAATTGATAATTACCTCTCCCTAAAACGGATTGGATTGAATAAAAGGAAAATAAATTCATTGTTTCTCTTTATCTAGTTGGCTTTATACCTTAATTATTCGGTAAATATGCCGAGTAGAAAAAAATTTATGAAAATCAAAATTGAATAATCTCAAGTGTTTGTTGTTCAATAGTAAGAGCGATCGCAACAGGAATGCAGAGCATTATCAGCTAATACAGTTCAGTTAAAGATTTTTGGTAGTTCTGTAATCTGAAGAGCTACTCTAATAGTTCCATACTTTATGAGTTTTGGTCTGATATAAACTGTATTGCATTATGACCAACTAAATGAGTGGGCTTAATTATTAGTACAATAGGAATGAAGATTCAAAAAGGTGAAGCTATTGGTAGCTTACTTCTAGGTTATTTTTCAGATTTTTTGTTTTAACCTTTATTGATGTCTACTTACTTAAATAAACTGAAAGAATTATTTTACTTCTCTTGTTCAAGAATATATTTTCAAAAAGTCATTTACAGGGACAGTCTAGATTAAATTTTGTTAAGTTAGTAGTTGTGAAGCTAGAAAAAAAGTTAAAGTAGTTATTGATTATGATTAAAAATTATTGAATAATAAAACTATTGTACAATGGTTGAAGAGAAAAACAAAAAAATCATCGGTACTACAGAAGCAGCATATTTATTGGGTATTTCTGGTCAACGTTTGCGGGTATTATTATCTCAAGGTCGAGTTAAAAATGCTGACAAGAAAAATGGTTTTTGGCAAATTCCAGCTTATGGGCGCAAAGGTTTTGAAATGCCAATTATTTTTCCTGGTAGAAGAGGTCCGAAAGGTAATTGGTGCAAAGAGAAGCGCACTGAACCTACAATGATTCATGTCAATCAGCATATAATTAAGGCAAATGCAAAGAGTCCACTAAAGAAATTAAAGCCTGTAGTTTCTGTTAAGCAAACTAACCGTAATGACTACGGTTATCAGCTAGAAATTAAAGGTCCTTGCCGAATAGTATATCATCCTCACGACCCGGCTGAGTGTGGTGCTCATTTGTGGATTGATACTTTTAGTAGAGTTCAGTTTGTAGATATTAATTTTAATCCTGTCACTGCTTGTCGAGCATACAGATATATATAGATAGATGTAATTTTAAGTCAAGTAAATAAAGTTTAGATTTTTTCCGATATCTGTTGTGCTAGGGTGATAGTTAGAGTCAACAAAAACGAACGACAGATGAATAATGCTGTGAAAAATCAAGCTCTTGTAGATGCTTTGGCAAATTTGCCGGATGACGCATCGGAAGCGCAAGTTAGTCAGATTTTTGCGTCTGAATTATTCAATTTTTTAGGTTTTGGAATAAATGAACAGGTGCCTTCTTTTTCTACAGGAACTGGTACTCAAGCAGTCGATCATGCTCTGCGTCATAATACGGCAAATGACATATTTAATCAAAGCAAAACTAATCCAGATGTTCTTGTAGAATTGAAAAAACGGAATCTTAATTTAGCTGCTGATTCGCCAGAATATAAAAAGACAGTTGTACAAATTCAAAGATATTTATTAGCAGAAAATTGTAAAGCAGCGAAGTGGGGAATAATTACCAATGCTAATCACATGCAATTATTTAGAAAGCATGGAAAAGTTATTCATCCGGCGACA
This sequence comes from Okeania sp. SIO2F4, assembly GCF_010672385.1. Lineage (GTDB taxonomy): Bacteria > Cyanobacteriota > Cyanobacteriia > Cyanobacteriales > Microcoleaceae > Trichodesmium. Next base: position 15,778 of record NZ_JAAHGT010000073.1, on the reverse strand, counting down.
GTTTGTCTGGAAATTAATTCAGAAAATATCATCAAAATCGCTACATTAATCAAAGAAAAAATTGATAAACCACAAAAAGCATTAACAGTAGCAGTTTATAACAATAAAGGCGGTGTAGGAAAAACAACTACTACAGTTAATACAGCAGCAACTCTATCACTGTATGGCAAAAAAGTTTTAATTGTTGATTTTAATCCTCAAAGAGACCTAACAAAATATCTAGCAATTTCAGAAAGTGTACCTACCTTTTATGATTGCTTAATAGATAACAATATTAATGTTAGAGATGTAATTAAACCCTACGAATATAAAAGATACAGTTTTGATGTAATTCCTGTGCAGAAAGATAGTAAGCGGGGTGATATTGGAGAAAAAATTACTTTTGATCGATTAAGCAAAAAATTGGAGCCACTAAAAAATAACTATGACTATATCTTAATTGATGCTCCTAATGACTGGTTAATATTTAGTGTCAGTGCTGTTTATGCAGCAGATGTAGTTTTAATTCCAGTCAAACATAAATGTTTCGCGTCCTTAGAAAATGCAGCTTTAACTATCAAGGAATATATACCAGAAGTTCAACAGGAAATACAAAAAAATAAAGATTTCGGACCTGTGGCTTTGCCAATTTTTTTCAACGGTGGAACAATGAGCGACGCTCAAAAGAGAAATGTTCAAATCTATATTAAAAAATTGATTCTAGATGCTAAAAAGAATCCTAATAATAAATTTGAGCTTTTACCCTATTTTTATCCTCGCTATACAACAGGAAAAAACATGGAAATATTTGAATTGCGTGAGTACGCACCTATAGCAAGTTCTTTTTCCGACCGTGTACCTGTTGTTTATAAAAATAAAAAAGCTCGTGAATATTATATCAATCTGGTTAAGGAGTATTTTATACAATGAGCAATTTAAGTAAGATTGGTAAATTAATACATCTATAATATAGATGAAATTGAACTAGGGAATGAAAAAAATTGCCCAGAATTTCTAATTTCATCAACCGCAAAATTTCTGAATGAAACTGGTGGAAAAAACTGCGTACCTGTCATTGTTAAAGAAGTGGGAGAATATCAATATCAAGTAATTGGCAATTCTTTTATTTTTGCCGTAGCTGAAGCTGCGGGTTTAGAAAAAGTTTGGTGTATTATTGCTGATGAAAGTGAAGAAACTGAAAAAATTAGCAAAATTTTGTCAGGGGAAAAAACGCCACAAATAAATCTTTCCACTGCCACAAGAGATGAAATTAAAGCAGCACTTCAATACTTAATTGAAAAACCAGACACCAAACTTAAAGGAGTAAAAGATTGTCGGTCTTTTTTCCTTTTCAACTTAGGATACTTACTGATTCCTTCTTTATACCGTTTAAATGCTTCACCTAGATGTTGAAAAGCACTTTGATATATGCTTTTCGGAATAATTAGAAGTCCAGGCATATTCTGGTTGCTTTTTCACATAGTTAGTAAAGACTTTTTTAGCTTCTAAAATGCGTAATGTGTAACTCAAGCTAACTTCGCATTGCACGTTTGTTAACCTTGGTCATGCTGTGAGTTCCGTTAACCATACTCAGGCCATAGTTGTAAACGAAACGAGCATAGCCAGAACATTGAGCCATTTTTGAGCGCTCCTGGTTATTCAGCTTCAATTCAAGTTTTTTGGCGTACAATCAAATCACCTCCAAGCACATTGTCAACTATTTGTTTGGCTAAGTCAAGAAAATCCCCATCAGATGTGTCAGTTATTACCGGAAATTGCCAGATATATTGATACTAGCAATCAGCTCCTAAAACATAGAAAATTTGAAATGCTTAACCAAACCAAAACACCAATAATTGAAACTCTGAAAAATCTTACAAAAAAATCTCATGCTCCTTTCTATGCACCAGGACATAAACAAGGAAAAGGTATTCCACAACCACTCACTGAATTACTTGGTAAAAAAGTCTTTCCAGCAGACTTACCAGAACTACCAGAACTAGATAACTTATTCGCTCCAGACAGTGTAATTCAAGAAGCTCAAGAATTAGCAGCAGAAACCTTCGGCGCATTACACACAAAATTTTTAGTCAACGGTTCTACTACAGGAATTATCGCCGGAATTCTAGCTACTTGTGGAAATGGAGAAAAAATAATCTTGCCTCGGAATATTCATCAATCTGTAATTTCCGGTTTAATTCTATCTGGAGCAATGCCGATTTTTATCCATCCAGAATATGATTCTCATTGGGATATTCCTCTCAGCATTACTCCCAAATCTATCGCCAAAACCTTAGCAAAACATCCCGATACTAAAGCAGTAATGATAGTTTATCCCACCTATCATGGAGTTTGTGGAGATATTAGAGCGATCGCCCAAGAAGTTCATAAATATAATATTCCTCTATTAGTAGATGAAGCTCACGGAGCTCACTTTGCTTTTCATCCAGAATTACCAACACCAGCATTAGTCGGTGGAGCAGACTTAACAGTACAGTCAACTCATAAAACTCTAGGAGCTATGACTCAAGCATCCATGCTTCATATTGGAAGCGATCATATTGATCTTTATCGACTTGAGCAAGCATTACAGATATTACAGTCTAGTAGTCCAAGTTATTTACTGCTAGCTTCCCTTGATGCTGCTCGGCAACAAATGGCTTTATTTGGTGAGGAGTTGATGAGTCAAACTCTAGAATTAGCTAAGAATGCCAGAAACAGAATTAATCAACTGTCAAATTATTCAGTATTCGAGCTAGAAGAAAGAGGTAAGAAGAAAGAAGAAAAAAATTTGACTTGCTTATCAGGAAATTCAGATTTATTAGAGAATGATTTATTAGAGAATGAGTTTAAAGAAGAAATTGGAGAATCAGAAGTAATATTCTCAACTCCTAACTCTCAACTCCCAATTTATAACTCCTCTTCATTAGACAATGAGGTTAAAGAAGGGATGGGAGAATTAGGAGAAATCTTCTCAAAATTCGAGCTAGAAGGAAGGGGTAAGAAGAAAGAAGAAAAAAATTTGACTTGCTTATCAGGAGATTCAGATTTATTAGAAAATGAGGTTAAAGAAAGGATTCGAGAATCAGGAGAAATCTTCTCAACTCCTAATACTCAATTCCCAACTCCCAACTCCCCAATAGAAAATGAGGTTAAAGAAAGGATTCGAGAATCAGGAGAAATCTTCTCAACCCCTAATACTCAATTCCCAACTCCCAACTCTCCAATTGAGAATTATTTCAACCCAGGATTTATTGCCCTTGACCAAACGAGATTAACTATTAAAGTCTCTAATATGGGATTAAGTGGGTATGAAGCTGATGAAATTTTGCATCAGGAATTAGCAGTTACCTGTGAATTGCCCAGTTTCCAAAATCTGACATTTATTATTTCTCTGGGAAATACAAAGACAGATATTAATCAATTAGTAACTGGTTTAGTTAGTTTAAGCGATCGAGGTGAAGTTAACTTGCCTACTAATCACAGAACAAAATTTAACTTCCAGGTAACTGATTGTTCCATACCAGTCTCTCCCAGAGATGCTTTTTTTGCCGATCAGGATTGTTTGCCTATTGAAAAGTCTGTAGGATATATCAGTGCCGAATTACTTTGTCCCTATCCACCAGGTATTCCAGTATTAATACCTGGTGAAATTATTACAGAAAAACATCTTCAGATACTTGAACAAGTCAGGACATTAGGTGGAATAATAACAGGATGTAGTGACCCTAATCTGAGAACTATCAAAATCTCTAAATTTTAGTTTTAACTACACAATCAGTTATTAGTACCTCTGGCCGAAGCAAGAGGCTTAATGCTGAATCAAATATTTTTTTATCCCCGTTTTTTTGCCAAGCTATAGCTCTAAATAGGGTTTGCTGAAAAAGTCTTTTTTAAGGAGTAGGGGAGTAGGGGAGTAGGGGAGTAGGGGAGTAATTTTTTTACTCAACTCTTGCCCAAAAATGCTAAATTTTTGAGCATAAAGAACTGAAAAACAGGTACTTTTTACAGATATAAAAAGGCTAAAACCTTTATCTGTAAAAACTTTTAGATTTAATCAGTAAACTCTAATTAATTAATAATTATCAATTATTCATTATCCATTATCCATTATCCATTATCCATTATCTATTATCCATGTCTTCCCAACTTTGGCCTTATATTACTCCAGGTATCCCAGATGACTTATTTGAACGTTTACCTGGTATTCCCATGAGTAAGCGAGAAGTACGCTTATTGCTAATATCTTATTTACGATTACAATCAGATTCAGTAGTATGGGATATTGGTGCAGGAACAGGAACCATACCAGTAGAAATCGGCTTGATATGTCCTCAAGGTCGAGTTATTGCCATAGAAAGGGATCAAGAAGTAGCAAATTTAATTAGGAGAAATTGTGACCGCTTTGGAGTGAAAAATGTCACAGTAGTAGAAGGTAATGCTCCCGAATGTCTTGATAGTTTAATCGATGCACCTAGCCATGTCTGTATAGAGGGAGGTCGTTACATCAAAGTTATACTGCAAGAAGTTTGGAAAAGATTATTACCACAAGGTCGTATTATTGCCACTGCTGCTAATCTAGAAAGTCTTTATGCTGTTTCTGAAAGTTTTGCTGATTTACAAGTTAGGAATGTAGAGGTAGTACAGTCGGCAGTAAATCGTCTGGAGACTAGGGGAATACATCAAACCTTTGCGGCAATTAATCCCATATTTATTTTGAGTGGAGAAAAAATCAATTAATTTTTTCGTTAGCTTCAAGTAAAGAAAGTTAACTATAGCAATTCCTCATACTGGTTAGGAAGTAGTAATGACATAAACAGGGAATACAAAAAAAGAAAAATAATTTTATCTCAGTAACTTAAGAAACATTTTCATTAATGAATAATGGATAATTGATAATGGATAATTACCTCTGATTAAAACCGCAACAGACGCAACAGAATTGAATATAAGGAAATATTATTTCTTTTCTCAAGTTGGCCGATTAGATCTGGTTAGGTACCCATCCATCCCTCCAGAGCTTTTTCCCCTTTAAAGTTTCCCCTTTCAAGGTGAATAATTAGGGTTTGCTGATTAAAGATCAAATCCTTTTCAGGTAAAAGTTTCAGCCTTTTTAGGTCTTGAAAAAATCCAAGCTTTTAGGTCTGTGCGGTTCAAAAATGAGCGTATTTTGGGCAGAGACTTAGACAGAAAAATTGAGGAACAATTCTTACTCCTACCTCCTCGCTCATTCGCATTTATCCTGACTCCTGACTCCTGACTCCTCCCCCTACCACAAGACTTTTGAGCGCAAACCCTAATTAATAATATGGATTAAATTGTATAGCGCTACGCCCTAGGGAATAGGGAATAGGGAATAGGGAATAGTAAACTGTCAAAGGGTTTTTCTTATAGGGAAATGCTCCGCAAACAGGATTTATAAATGTCCTAACCTTAATGCGTAATGCTATATAGTTAATTTTGTAAATTAGCAAATCAGATTTTCTTGAAGATATTATAACTTTATTTATTGGGAAGTAAGGTATTTTTAGAAAGTAATATCTAGATAGTTGGAGAGATTAGTTGATGAATGATATATTGACTTATTTTTACTAAAAATCTGGTAACTATTATACAAAATTTGATAATAATTATATCTCTGAATAATCTGCTCAATATTATACAATTAATAATCAAAAGTCTGGGAAATAAAATGTCAGCATTTAGCCATCAACTATTGCCGAATATAGGAGAAAAAAACATTGATAAATTGAGAGAGAATTAAAAGTTATTGCCTGAGGTAGGCTCCCTTAACCAAGAGACATATTCATTTAAACCTCACCTTTAAAGGGAGAAATATGATGCTAAATCCGCTTTACGCTTTACAGAGTATCCTTTTCGGTAGAAGGGGAGATACTTAGAGAAGATTTTGAAAAAGAACATACATTGCCGAATTTAGTATGATTGCTGATAGCTAACTGCTAAGAGATGAATCCTTACAAGAAAACATACCTGGAACAACTGTATATATAAAATTAATAAAGATATAGCTACAGCAAAAATAATTATAAACAGAAGATTAATAGCGGTTGAGAGTGTAAAATTGAAGTTTTAAGTTAATAAAATAATATTATGTCTTGGTCTCGAATAATTAGTGGACTTGTAGCGATCGCCGTAGCTCTAGGAATGATTATTTTTGGGGGATGGTGGTTTACAGTCGGCATGGGAATCATAGTTTACCTAGGCCAACTCGAATATTTTCAACTAGCTCGTGCTAAAGGTATTGCACCAGCAGCCAAAACTACTCTAGCATTAAGTCAAATCATCTTAGTAGTAGCAGCCCTAAATCCTAACCTAGTAGATGCCATATTTACATTAGCAGGAACCATAATTTGTTTTTATCTACTATTTCAACCAAAATTAGCAACTATAGCTGACATAGCATCATCAATTTTAGGTCTATTTTATGGTGGATATCTACCTAGCTATTGGGTTAGACTCAGAGTTGGACTTGAAGCTCAATCACAGACATCCCAAATAACCCTAGAAAACTACCAACTTATGTCATGGATAGATCCTTTAAGTTGGCCTCCAAGCTTAACATTTACTCTACTTGGTTTTTGCTGTATATGGGCTGCTGATATAGGTGCTTATTTTGTCGGAAAGTTCTTTGGTAGAATTAGACTTTCAGAAATAAGCCCGAAAAAGACTGTGGAGGGTGCGGTATTTGGAGTTTTAGGTAGTGTAGTAGTTGCTACAATAGGTTCTTGGTACTTAGATTGGCCTGGTTCGCCTTGGACAGGTGCTGTCTTGGGTTTAATAGTAGGTGTTGCTAGTCTACTTGGAGACTTAACTGAATCCATGATGAAACGAGATGCAGGTGTTAAAGATTCTGGACAACTGATACCTGGACATGGAGGAATTCTTGACCGTACTGACAGTTATGTTTTTACCGCACCCCTTATATATTATTTTTTCACTTTACTTTTACCAGCCCTCAAAAATTATAATTAGGATATAGCGTCCATCAACATTTGTGAGGTACAGTTATTTTTCTTCTTTTGTATTTATAGTAATTGCTGTTCCCTAAAATCTAGAATTTTGTATCTCACTCATGATGATAATTTTTATAGCACTACGGATTTAGGGCGCGGACATTAGACATCTCCAGAAAAGAGGGAGTAGGGAGTAGGGAGTAGGGATAAAAAATTGATATATCTAGTTTGATAATTGATTTTATTTTTTTTTAATTGGAGATGTCTGTTATTGATGCTCCCCGCTAGTCGCGAGACGGGAATTCTTAAGTAGTCCAAAAACGAACTCTTAATGGGATTATCGCTCGTACCGCTACAAGCTCAAATATGTTGACATATAGCCAGATAAATTGCGCTTACTTTACTTTTGCTTTCAGATATTATCACTCGGCCAATTTGGTACGCTCCTCGTCCTGCTATTGTTTGCAATGGTGTAGCCACACTGACGTGCTTAAATTTTTCTAGCCGCTGGACTTACTTACCCCGGATTTCTCCTTACTAGGACGATTCGGACCGCAGATTTTTTTTCTCACTTGCTTCTCGAGTAATAACACAAAAACTAAAGATTTTTAAGGCGATTAAAATCCTCCGTTTCGCTGGGCGACATGAAACGTTTTCATCCACGCTTTAAAAAGACGTGGCTTTCAAACTCTCGTCCTTGTTCCGTAAATTCCGTTGGTGGAGAATTTGGGCACCACCAACTTAGTCATTTCAGTTATCCAGTTATCAATATTAAAAGGAGCAGGAGACCTGATTTTTTGGTCAGAGATTACTTTATAACTTTTAACTTTTAATTTTTGACTTGCGCGTTAGGGTTTAACTATCAAGCTACCTTGACAAATAAGTTGACCAGATTCTAATGTTAATTCCTTTAGTTCAACATCGGAGCCTAAATCAACTTGGACAGTATTTGAAAAGTGATAATTATACTTTTCTAAAACTTGAAAGTTAAGATTCTCTAGCAGTAATTTACAGCCAGTAGCAAGTTTTAAATCAGTATGTAAATTTAAAGGAATTTTTTCATCAAATTTAGACAGCACATTAGCAAAGAAACTTAGATGACCTGTAGATATTTCAGCTTCTTGGTTATCCAAACTAATAGGTTGCTCCAGGTATTCTCTAAAATCTGGCGGTAATAGTGGAGTTAAAAACTCAATGATAGCTTCAGTTAATAGAGCAGATTCCAGACTAGCATTAAAGTCAGATTGTAGCAATTCAATTTTACCAAATATAGGAAAAGATTCTAATATTTTTAATGGTTTACCCTTGATGATTTGACCAATATTAATCCGAATGCCAGTAGCAGATATCTTCACCTCAGTTAAATGTAATCCTCGAAAAATTACATTAGAAGCAGCAATAGAAACTTGGGGAATTTTACCTGTAATAATTTGGCGATCGCCACCTTCAATATGAACTTTTAATTGTTCTACCTGCTCTAATTGGGATTTTAACCAAAATTGCAAAGCAGGAGACAGAAATCTACTAACAATTCTACTCTTTTTTTTAGTTGATATTTTATTTTTACTCTCAACAGCAACATCAGAATCAGAAGTTTGATGCAGTTCTGGTAATTTTCTATTCATCAAATACAATATTAGGTTAGTACAATTAGTTTTGTGATTATTTCCAGAGA
>NZ_JAAHGT010000073.1:0-7140 GCF_010672385.1 Okeania sp. SIO2F4 | reverse complement strand
GTTGATATTTTATTTTTACTCTCAACAGCAACATCAGAATCAGAAGTTTGATGCAGTTCTGGTAATTTTCTATTCATCAAATACAATATTAGGTTAGTACAATTAGTTTTGTGATTATTTCCAGAGATAAGAAATATAGAAACTCGCAAATTTTACATATTTAGGGCAAGGGGAAATATTCAATTAGGTAAATATAGTCATTCTCGGCACAGTTGTGTAGAAAATATATGTTGATATTTTATTTTTACTCTCAACAGCAACATCAGAATCAGAAGTTTGATGCAGTTCTGGTAATTTTTTATTCATCAAATACAATATTAGGTTAGTACAATTAGTTTTGTGATTATTTCCAGAGATAAGAAATATATAAACTCGCAAATTTTACATATTTAGGGCAAGGGGAAATATTCAATTAGGTAAATATAGTCATTCTCGGTACAGTTGTGTAGAAAATATATGTTGATATTTTATCTTGACTCTCAACAGCAACATCAGAATCAGAAGTTTGATGCAGTTCTGGTAATTTTTTATTCATCAAATACAATATTAGGTTAGTACAATTAGTTTTGTGATTATTTCCAGAGATAAGAAATATATAAACTCGCAGATTTTACATATTTAGGGCAAGGGGAAATATTCAATTAGATAAATATAGTCATTCTCGGCACAGTTGTGTAGAAAAAATATATACATAATTAGGCAACAGCAATAATAGTTTCAGACTTTTTGTCTATTTTGAAATTTTTTACACATCGGAGATCCAATGCTATACCATAATAGCCAAATAGGTGATCACAAATTAATTAATCGGTAAAATGACATAAAATTACTATTAATTATCACTCATACTTCTCCGAATATCATATTAATGAGGTAGACTATTTTGTTATCTTATCTGTTCCCTATTCTATGTTCCCTAAAATACAAAAATTGTATATCTTGCGCATTTGAGAAATACTATATCAGACAATTAAAATAAAATTACCATATTGCTTTTATTCCGAATATCATATTAATGAGGTAGACTATTTTATTATCTTATCTGTTCCCTATTCTATGTTCCCTAAAATACAAAAATTGTATATCTTGCGCATTTGAGAAATACTATATCAGACAATTAAAATAAAATTACCATATTGCTTTTATTATGAATTGAGAATAATTCTTGACTGGTAATCTGATGATTAAAAGTGATCGAGATCAAATAAAGAGTATGGATGAAAGATTACAAAAAATATTATCTCAGTGGGGAATAGCCTCTCGGCGTCAAGCTGAACAAATGATTATAGCTGGACGAGTAAAGGTTAATGGTAAAGTTGTCCAATTAGGTGAAAAGGCTAAACCAGACTTGGACAAAATTGAAGTAGATGGTTTGCCCATCAGACCAGAAAATCGCCCTGAGCCCATATATTTATTGCTCAATAAACCTATAGGAGTAATTTCAACTTGTTCAGAACCTAGCAGACGTAGTAAAGTTTTGGATATCCTGAGTACAGAACTGCGAAATGGAAAAGGTATTCATCCTGTAGGACGTTTAGATGCAGACTCTACAGGAGCATTACTCCTCACAAATGATGGTCGGGTAACTTATAGTTTAACCCATCCCAAACATTGTCTTCCCAAAACCTATCAAGTCTGGGTAGAAGGTCATCCCCAGGAATCAACCTTAAAATTGTGGCGTCAAGGTATTATCTTATCTGGTAAAAAAACTTTACCAGCTCAGGTTAAAGTCCTAAGAGAACATAATAACTCTCAAACTCTTTTAGAAGTGGTTATCTCTGAAGGGAGAAATCGCCAGATTCGCAGAGTTGCAGAAAAATTGGGACATTCTGTACTAAAACTACACCGTACTGCAATTGGCCAAATTAAGTTGCAGCTACCTGGAGAGTCAGTTTTACCTATTGGCCATTATCGACCTTTGCAGGATTTTGAAATCGACTTTTTGGATGCCCAAATTATCAAATCTAAATTCAGCTAAAAACTCTCTTTTATGACAAACAAGTACTCTTTTTCAGAGTTTGAACTGAGTGGATCAAACAATTAAACATCCAAATAATATTTCCAAATTGTTTCATACTTTGTGCTGGGTCAATCTTGCTGCCTTAATCAAAATATATTTTGTTTGCAGAACTTTTTTTAATCATATTAAATTCCTATGCAAAATTAATTACACATCCTATTTTCCTGTTCCCAGATCCGGTGTTCCCTGTTTCCTTTCTTAACTAGGAAATTTATTTTACACGACTACTTATATAGCAATCCGTGCATAGGTTGCGGGTAATCAAAAAGTAAATAAAAAAACTGAAACTCTTACCAGTTAAGAGTTAAGAGTTAAGAGTTAAGTGTTCCCTAAAAAGCACTAAGATTTTTGACACGAATATGCGGAGGATTGCTATCAATATATTTAGGAGTAATAAAAGTTAATTTTTTTTCTGAAACTAAGCACCCAAAACTAATCATATTATTGCTGAAATTAAGTTAGAGAAAATTAATCAAATAATGCTACCCATAATAGGAGTGATTAAAATACTTTACCAAAAAATTAGGTTCAAAGCCTCCCCTTTTAAGGGGATGAAAAAGATATTTAAGTCAGTATTTCAAACCTCCGACTAAAGTCGGAGGTTCACTGATAACTGATAACTGATAACTGATAACTGATAACTGAAATGACATGAGATTTATCTTTGATAAAAAATCTAGTCTATCGTTTGTAACGAAGAAGCTAAAATAGATGCCCATAGATAAAAAACAGATAATAAATTTCTCAAAATAAATGGTTATATGCTGTGTCTTATGAATTATGAGTCCTGAATCATAACTCTAGCGTAATTTGTAGCCTACTTTTTTCCAATAATAGGATAAATTTAAAAACAAGAAAAACTATAGTTTATATAAAATCAGTTAAAGCAATGGTCAATTTGACAGCAATAAAAAACCTGAAAAAAAGTTTCTCTTTTGTACCCTTAAAACAACGTTTTAATCAAAGGAAAGAATTATCTTTTGAAGAAGAACAAATTCAGGCATTAATAGAGATAGGGCATAAATTAAAAATGTTTAGAGATAAACATTCAATTTGTTTAGAAAGAGTGGCAGTAGTGACAATGATTAGAATTAATTTACTAGAAGCGATAGAAGAAGGTAATTTAGAACAACTACCAGAGCCAGTTTATATCCAAGGTATGATCAAGCGATATGCAGATGCTATGGGATTAGATGGAGAGAAACTAGCAAACTTATTTCCGACTGTAAAAACTCAGGAAATTACCAAAAAATCTTTTCCGAATGTATCAATGCTTCACCTACGACCATATCATCTTTACTTTCTATATATATTGCTTGTTATTTTATCAGTTCGTTTGTTACCTCATCTAATTACTGGATCTGATATATTAGCGAGAGAAAAGGGAATTACTAACTCTGAGAAACAACAATACCAAGCAGAAAATCAGAGAGATTTGTCAGCTCAAGCATCTCTGGTAAATACCAAAACTGAGCAAAAATATTCGGATAAAACTACAGCAGAAAAGCCAGAAAAACTTCAGGATAAACAACCTGTAGTGCTGAGTGTAATTGTCAAAGAGGAATCCTGGGTATCAATAGAGATAGATGGAAAAATAGCATTTGAAGGAACTTTAGCTCAAGGCACTCAGAAGACTTGGTCAGCCCAAAAACAACTAGTTTTCTTTGCAGGAAATGCTGGGGGAATACTGATACCTATTAATAACTTACAAAATATGCAACTGGGAAAACCAGGTGAAGTAAAAGAAGTTGTTTTTACTCCTACTAATACCAAAATTTCCCAGTCTAAATAAGACCTTGTCCTTCAGGGCGAAGTTGAAATAATGTTAAAAATTAAACAGTATTATTTATACTCATATTAATCCTGGTTTTCTGGAGTACGGCCATAAATGTCTGTCACCTCTTTAAGGCGATCGCTTACCTCTGAGGTTAACATCCCCGATCGGTAACGCCAGCTCCAATTACCTTCAGCAACACCAGGCTGATTCATTACAGTTTCTTCTCCCAATCCCAAAATATCTTGCAGAGGAAAAATTGCCATAGAAGCCACAGAAGCCATAGCCAAACGAATTAAATCCCAATGAATACCGTTACCCCAAGTACCGCCAAGAAAACTAGTAACTCGCTCCTGTTCTTCAGAAGAACGGTTATTAAACCAGCCCACAGTAGTATTATTATCGTGAGTACCAGTATAAACTACCCAATTGGCAGAATTATAGTTGTAGGGTAAATAAGGATTATCACTACCTGAATCAAAAGCAAAATGTAGAATTTTCATACCAGGAAATTCAAACTTATCCCGCAACTCTTCCACATCAGGAGTAATCAACCCTAAATCCTCAGCAATAATTGGTAGTGTACCTAACTTTTCATTAATAGTTTCAAACAAAGCCTCGCCGGGAGCTTCAATCCATTCACCATTTATCGCTGTAGTTTCGCCTTGCGGAACTGCCCAATAAGCACTTAAACCTCGAAAGTGGTCAATCCTAATCCAATCAACTTTATTGAGCATAGATTGAATACGTTGCACCCACCACAGAAAATTGTCCCGTTCCAATCTATCCCACTGATAAACTGGGTTACCCCATAGTTGACCAGTCTGACTAAAATAATCTGGGGGAACACCTGCCATCAAAGAAGCTTCACCTGTTTCTGCATCTAGACAGAATATTTCAGGATGTGCCCAAACATCAGCACTATCATGGGCAACATATATAGGCACGTCGCCAAAGATTTTGATTCCTTTTTCATTCGCATAATTTTTTAGCTCATCCCATTGCTGGAAGAATTCAAACTGAACAAATTTATGGTATTGAATTTCATCAGCTAGACGTTTCTGCCATTCTGCTAATACTGCTGGTTGACGACTGGCAATGTCTTCATCCCAAGTATGCCAACTAGCTCCTTCGTTAGCCTCCTTTAAAGCCATAAAAGAAGCATAATCATCTAACCAAAAAGCTTTACTGGTGCATAATTCCTCGAATGTTTTTTGTTCTTCTTCGGAAGCATTTTTTTGAAAGTTTTGGTAGGCAGTTTTCAGCAGAGAACCCTTGATTTGGGCCACTAAATCAAAATCTACCCGATCGCTGGGAAATTCTGGTAGGTTAGATAGATCCTCCTCAGCAAGCAGTCCTTTATTTTTCAACTTATCTGGACTAATTAGCAGAGGGTTTCCTGCCATTGCCGAATAAGCTAAATAGGGAGAATTCCCAAAACCTGTTGGTCCTAATGGTAGAATTTGCCAAATTTGCTGTCCACTGTCTTTCAAAAAATTGACAAAATTGTATGCTTCCTGGCCCAAGTCACCAATTCCAAAGCGACTGGGAAAAGAAGTTGGATGAAGTAGAATACCGCTAGCTCTTGAAAGTAGCATAATTAAACCTAGAAAATACTAATCAAAAAAAATTGCTGGCATTACCCGCCAGCCTATAATTAATTTTACGATGGAGAGAGTATTTTTTGATAGTTAAAATTTTGTTGATTTTTCTATCGTGTTTGTAATCTAATTAAAAATCCTTTAATTATTAATTGTCTGAGGGTACTTATATTCAAAAATATCTTCAAATCTTAGACGCATTTAGATTTTATATTTTCAGTTTTCTGTTCGTTGTTAAGGTCTTTCCTTCCCCAAAATATTTTAATATATATAGTTAGTTTCAATGCTAAATTTGAATCCTCTTTTATGTGGGGAAATATCTGCGTCTTCTTGTCTATTACCTGCTATATTTTTTAGATTTACTTATAAGTAAATCTCTAAAATCATCATTTCCTACTAGTGAATTTTTTGACTTTGACTAATTTGAGGCAGGTATATCTCGATCGACTAAATATTCTTTTCGAGAGTCAGAAGTAAGTAATTCTTTAATATCGAACAATAGTCGATCGCACATTTTATCTAAAGGTAAATCATTAGGATCGTAACCAAAAGGATTTTCTATCTCTAGTCCTATTGCTTCAATTCCCAATAGAGCAAAACTAATTATTCCTACAGCCGGAATAGTGGTCCAAGATAATGTAGCCACCAATTGAAAAGGTAAAGCAAAGCAATAAAAAAATAATAAATGTTTTAAGTGAATTGCATAAGCTGGGGGCATAGGTGTATTTAAAATTCTTTCACAAGCAGTTTCATCTTTTACCATAGAGTCTAGGATTTGATTATAGGTAGAAAGCTGAATACTATCTATATAATTAAGGTCGTATGCTTGGCGGAAATAATCTCCAATCCATTTAGCTATTCTCAGAGGAATATGATTAACTTCTTTGAGTTCTAAATATTGATTTTCGCTAATAATTGACTGTAGTTTTCCATCTACACTTTCATTTCTTAAGTGTAGCTTTGTACCGATTAAAAATCCTGCTAAAAGTAGCATTGCTGATTTTTTTCCTTCTGTATCTGCTGCAGTTTTTTCAGGAATATTTACCCATATTTGTCTTGATAAAGAGCGACATGAAATTATGATTCCACCAATAACTTTTCGGCCTTCCCAAAATCTGTCATAGGATGTATTAGTTCTAAAAACTAACAATAAACCCAATACGACACTCGGAATTAAACTACTTAAAGCTGATTGATGTATCCAAGTTAATCCACTTTGATACATTATAGTAATTATTAAAGCAAAAATCATCGTAATTACTACACGTCCCCAAACTTTAGGTATGACGGAGCCTTTTAACGTTAGCAGTGATGTGAGCCAGTTTTTTTTCTGAAAAATCATAGTTACTTTTTTAATGCAAGGGAGGAAGGAATAGAGAATAGGGTGCAGGATTAACCAGTATTTTTTCCTCACTTATATAGTTACTTCTATTGTCAAAATTAACATAGAAGTAATAGCCATGAAAATATTACCATAAACAACTGACGATAAGTAAATAAATTGTTACAAAATGAAAACTTTTTGTAATAAACTTTTGCCTTTGAGCTGACTCATAGGAGTTTAATTACTATGTAATATCATCAGGACTTACGCACAGATACCATATATAGCGTATGGCAAATAGAGGGATGTAGCTGCCGCACTTGCTCCGCCAACGCTTAAAAATCAAGCGCGATCGCCTCAAGACAAGAGTTTTTTTAATTCTGATTTATATTTCGATTTTTTTCCAAGAATTCAGTTGAAT
>NZ_JAAHGT010000729.1 GCF_010672385.1 Okeania sp. SIO2F4 | reverse complement strand
TTAATGACAGAGAAGGAGATAATCCTGCTATAAGATCGTATGTAAAACTAGAGTTTTTTAGAGAAATATCATCACGTTTGGAAACAGCATCCTTCTTAGTAATCCCTGGTATTTGTGCTGGTTTAAGAGAACAAGTAAAATTCGCAAAAGCATTACGCAAATTTACCATAGAATATGAGGTACAATACCCTGGAGATGAACCTTCTCCGTTAAAAAAAATAACCGAAGGAGTTTTATAAAATTTGAAAATTTGAGTCTGGTTACTTACTGTCAAAAAAAACCTAAGCATTCAGTTATTAGCTGTCAGCTTGAGCGCAATAAAACTAAACCTTAAGGAGAAAATTTAAATGAATATCGACTTAAAAAATGACTTCTGTAGTAAGATTTAATTCTGAATAATAAAGCTTCGAGCGGCAAAACTAAAAGCAATAGCTAATAGCTGATAGCAGACGGCTGAATCCTTACAAAAAAACTTTGAATACAGAAAAGCTACCTAGTTATTTTCCTTTAGATAAATAGTAGTAAAAATTAACTAAATAGAAATAGGAAAACTCTAAAAAAATTAATTAATAACTACTCTCCAAGCACAAGAACCATAGAGTATAGAGAGGTTTTCATATTTTGGAGAGAAAAAATGGCGATCGCCTCCCAATCCTACACGAAGGCTTAATCTTTTATTAAACACTACTCTCTATGCTCCATGTTAGGTATTTGTGTTGATAATTAAAAAAATGTAAAAGATAGTTAAGAATTAGTAGGTTTGGCTAGTCTTACCAACTATGATGGGGTAGAAAGCTGAATCAAGTCAACAAAAATTGGCAAAACTATATGGATACAATTAACATCCAGCGTAAAAAAACACGGAGGAAATTCGAGAGTTTGGTAGTCCCGTCTTTTTACAGCGGGGCGGAAAAACGAACGCTTGTTGAAACAAGCGTGATGAGGGTCGTTGATATATTGCAAAATATTAGCAGTTCTGACTTTTCTAGTAGTATCATAAAAATATGAGCAAAAAAACAAAAAACATGGGATGTCAACAAGTTTTACTACATCCTGAGCAAAACCTATTAGCCATATTAGAATACTTGTGTGGCGAGGCCAATAAAGTATTCAATTGTTCTGTTTATTATGCCAGACAAGTCTGGTTTAAAGAAAATCAATTTCTCACTCAAGGCAAACTTTGTGGGCAGATGAAACGGAACATACACTTTAATGCGATGTATGCTTCTAGTGCCCAACAAATATGCAACGGTATTGTTGAATCTTTCAGAAGTTTTAAACAACTACTTAAGCTGTTTAGAAAAGGTGAATTAGCAAATAAACCCAAACCTCCTAAATATCGAAAACCAGGTCTATTTACTGTTTCTTATCCTAAAAAATGGCTCAAACTCACTGATAAAGGAATTAAAGTTCCATTAGGACGCAAGGTGAAAGCATGGTTTGGATTGGACGCTTTTTACATTCCGATGGCGAGTAACCTAGACTGGGACTTAATTAAAGAGATTAGAATTTTACCTCGTAATCGTTGTTTTTATACTGAGTTGATTTATGAAATTAAAACTCAACCAGTTCAACTAGATTTCAATCAAGCACTTTCCATTGACCACGGTTTAGACAATTGGTTGACCTGTGTAGATACTCAGAGCCATAGCTTTATTATTGATGGTAAACATCTCAAGTCCAAAAATAAGTATTACAATAAGCAAATAGCTACTTTAAAAGAACATAAACCACAAGGTTTTTGGTCTAAACGTTTAGCTAAAATTACAGAAAAACGTAATCGTCAGATGCGTGATGCTGTTAACAAAACAGCAAAATTGGTGATTAATCATTGTCTTAAATATGGAATTGGTACAGTGGTTTTTGGTTGGAATAAAGGGCAAAAACAGTCAATTGAATTGGGAACTAAAACTAATCAAAAATTTGTACAAATTCCTACTGCTAGACTCAAAGAAAGAATTGAGCAACTTTGCAACTTATATGGGTTGCAATTTGTAGAAACTGAGGAGTCTTATACCTCGCAATCATCGTTTTTAGACAATGATATTCTCCCAAAATACGGTGAAAAACCCGATAACTGGGAAGCATCAGGGAAGCGTATTAAGCGAGGTTTATATAAATCTGCTATGGGTTTTTTGATTAATGCCGACTGCAATGGTGCTGCAAACATTCTCAGAAAAGTATCTGGAAGGCTTAAGCTAAACTTAAGTCAACTAAGTAGAGGCGCATTGACAACGCCTTTAAGAGTTCGATTTTGGACTGCTTAAGAATCTGCGTCTATGAGCGAGTGCAGAGTGTCAAAATAAGTTAAATTACCCAAAGAGTAAGTGCTAAAAAATTAAAGTTATTGATATTCATAAGTATTGAATTTTGACTTATGAGAGGGGGATTTTGTATTTTTGAGGAGAAGAAAAGATGGCGATCACTACAATTAATCCAGCAACAGGAGAAATACTTAAAACTTTTGAACCAATCACAGATGCACAAATAGAGGCTAAACTAGAATTGGCAGAAAAAACTTTTCGCCAATATCGTCAAATTTCCATGACCCAACGTGGAGAATGGTTATTAGCAGCAGCAGAGATATTAGAAAAAAATGCTGATAAATTTGGTAAAATAATGAGCCTGGAAATGGGTAAAACTCTGAGTGGAGCGATCGCCGAAGCTAAAAAATGTGCCTCAGTCTGTCGGTACTACGCAGAAAAAGCAGCCGAGTTTCTGGCTGATGTTCCTGCAAAAACTGATGCTAGTAAATCATTTGTTCGTTATCAACCAATTGGCCCAGTGCTAGCGGTCATGCCCTGGAATTTTCCCTTTTGGCAGGTTTTTCGATTTGCAGCACCAGCTTTAATGGCAGGAAATGTGGGATTATTGAAACACGCCTCTAATGTTCCTCAATGTGCTTTAGCTATTGAAGAAATTTTTAAAGAAGCAGGTTTCCCAGAAGGTGCTTTTCAAACTTTATTAATAGGGTCAGATAAAGTAGCGGGTATTATGGCAGATGACCGAGTAAAAGCAGGAACTTTAACTGGTAGTGAACCTGCAGGAGCAAGTTTGGCAGCAACAGCAGGTAAATATCTGAAAAAAACTGTTTTGGAACTTGGAGGCAGCGATCCGTTTATAGTATTAGAAAGTGCTAATCTAGAAGAAGCTGTGTCTACAGCAGTTACAGCTAGAATGCTAAACAGTGGGCAATCGTGTATTGCTGCTAAACGTTTTATTTTGGCAGAGGCGATAGCTGATGAATTTCAACAACGTCTGGTAGAAAAATTTGAATCTTTAAAAGTAGGAGACCCTATGTTGCCAGATACTAATATTGGTCCCTTGGCAACTCCATCTATTCTTCAAGAGTTAAATGTTCAAGTACAAGCTTCTGTTGAGAAAGGAGCAAAAGTTCTGACAGGCGGTCATCTTTTGTCTGACCTTCCTGGAAGTTTTTACCCTCCTACAATTTTGGCTGAGATACCGATAGATGCTCCTGCTTATCAGGAAGAATTTTTTGGTCCAGTAGCTTTAGTATTTAGAGTTGCTAATATTGATGAAGCAATAGAATTAGCAAACAATACACCCTTTGGGTTAGGTGCAAGTGCATGGACGACAGACACAGTAGAAGCAGATAGGTTAATCTCAGAACTGGAAGCTGGTGCTGTTTTTATTAATGGTTTAGTTAAGTCTGATCCACGTCTACCTTTTGGTGGAATTAAACGTTCTGGTTATGGTCGGGAACTTAGCAAGGAAGGAATTCTAGAATTTGTCAATATTAAGACTGTTTGGGTCAAATAATTAAAAGACTTACGCAAAAACACTATATATAGCATCTACTAATTTAGGCGATTGCTAGCGCAAAGCTCGACTTTTCATGTCGGCGACAGTCGAAAAGGGAAACGCTTAAAAAATTATAGCTATCGCCCAGCTTTGCTGATTCTAAACAATCCATAAAAACTTAAATAACTCTCATTTTAATTGTCAGATATTTGAGTTCAGATACGCTTATATTTTGATAATAATTGATGTTTCAGTTGATAAATAGTTTTTCCTCCATGGATTTGCCATTTTTTTCAAATGATTCCAGACCAACATAGCACAAGCAATGTGATTTTTTTGAATTTTTGCCCGACGACCCAATCCAAAACTCAAGCCCTGGCACGTTGTTGAATTTCTCTGTGAAACTCCTCAATTTTCCATCTAGGGGCGAATCTCAAACTCAACGTCATCCATACTCTCCGAATTACTGGCTTTGGTTGTATATTTTATTTTTTGGAAGTCCCTAACTGAATAATGTTAGAATATAAGTTGTCTGTCAGAGACTTCTATGAAGATTTGATGAAGATAAAAGAGAAGTTTGATGAAGATTTGATGAAGATGTGAGAAAGAATAGTTTTTTTGTCTTGCAATTTCCCATAAAATCAAAATAAGATATAACCAGATCGACAGGAATTACGCAACGACACTAATTGTAGTGACAATATCCAGAAGAATGCTGGAATTATACACTATATATATATGGTACTGTGTAAGTCCTGAATTAATTGGATATTAGCAACAGAACGTCTATTCAAGCTAAAGTTCTAGGTAAAAAGACTTCCGACAATACTTAGTTTATCAGCTTCTTACCAGTTACCTTGGCTACAAAATAAATCTAGATGCGCTAGTAGTCATAACAATTACCTAAAATATTGCTGTACTTAGATTCTTGATTTCTCAATCAGGGTAATTTTTTAAGTCTGATTATAATAGTATTAATACCTAAAAATTGGTATTAGATGTTGAGTTTGAGATAATATTTACTAAGTATACTTTCTGTGTCTATATCCCTTTTTATTTGTTTGAATAGATGGGAATCCCGGGCTGTCTCGGAGTTGACAATCAACACATATCTAATTTTGTTTACTATATTTTTTCCCATTCTTGGGGATATGAGTTGATGCACACCTTGGACATTCCATTACGATTACCTTAATTCATACTTCAATTATGCAACGCCGT
>NZ_JAAHGT010000728.1 GCF_010672385.1 Okeania sp. SIO2F4 | reverse complement strand
TACAAAGGAATGCAATATAAGTTAGTTTATGATGTGTATAAAAAATATTCTTTGCCAGCTAAACTCAGAACAGAATTGTATGATTTTTTGGGGAAGCAACCCAAACTAATGCGTTTATATCAAGGTGCAAAAAAACTGATGAAAAAATAATCAGAAATCTAGAAAATTTTAATGATTCTTAGACTGATTCATCAGTAGAAGAGAAGCCAAAAGAAAAAGCAATGGAAAACCTTGCTAGATTAATACATAAACCTAACGATCTTGCCTGTTATTGGCAAGATTTAAGTATAGCGATCGCCTCCTAAAAAAATTACCACACAAAATTAAACAGCCAAAAGGTATACCAGTTCAAGAATGGAAAGTATTTACCCAACGTCATGCAGGTTTATTATGGCTGTTGTATTGGGGATTACCTCATCTCAGGTTGTTATTAGCGGGTGTATTTGGTGGTAAAATGGGAAGTAGAACTAATAATTAATTAGAGTTTTATTCGTAAAATTCAGTATAGTCATAAATTAAAATTTTGAAGGTCTTAATAAGATGGAAAAAATTAAACTAAATCTGGGATGTGGAAATCAAGTAGTAGCAGACTGGATTAATGTAGACTATTTTATCGGAGCAAGACTGTCAAGAATACCAGTTTTTTCATGGTTGAATAAAAAAATAAAATTATTTGACTTGGAATGGGATGAAAATATATTTATTCACGATTTGACAACAAAATTTCCTTGGTAAAAAGAGACATTTGATATTATCTATAGTTTCCATACTTTAGAATACTTTGACAAAGAACAAGGTCAAGTATTTTTAAGTTAATGTTACCCAGTGTTGAAAAAAAATGGGATAATCAGAATATTAGTGCCAGATTTAAAAGGTTTCGTAGAGCATTACTTAAAAGGTGAGATTTTAGCAGAAGATTTGGTTAAAAATTTGTATGTTTTGTATGAAGAGCCTAGCAATAGTTTATGGAAAAAGAAACTTGCTCCTTGGTTTAGGTATCCACATAAATGTATGTACGATACTTTCAGTTTAATTATAATTATGTCAAATTTGGGATTTACAAGTTGTAGTAAGCAACCTTTTGAAAGTGAGATTCCAAATATTAAGAACATTGAGTTAGAAGAGCAGACTAAGAGAGTATCTGTAAATAAAATATTAAATTCTTGTGTAGGGTGGGTTAGGCGCACCCTTTATATTAAACTTGATAGTCCGCTCTATGATGCGCCGTAACCCACCAAAAAGTAATCTTCGACTATCCCTAATAGATTATTTTATAGATACCTTCTAAGGAAGCAGTAATTATTAAAGCTAGAAAATAGCTATTTCTGAGTAAATTAAATTACTAAAGTTGAGACATGTATGGTTAAGCGCGTTGCCCTATTAACAAACTTTATTCCTCCCTATCGGTTGCCTCTATATCAGGCGATCGCTCAACGAGTCTCAGAATTTCAAGTATTTATTTCTACCCCTATGGAAGCTAACCGCAGTTGGCAAACAAATTGGGAAACCTTAAATGTTACGATTCAAAAAAATCTTACCCTCCAACGTACTTGGCAACATCCCCAAGGATTTTCCGAGCCACTATATATTCATATCCCCTACGACACCCTTTGGTTACTCCATCAATATCAACCAGATGTGATAATTTCTGGGGAACTAGGAATGCGGAGTCTTCAAGCAGCACTTTACCGAAAATTTCATCCCAAAACCAGACTTATCCTTTGGGCAACAATTTCCGAATATAGTGAAAAAGGTAGAGGTTGGTTAAGACATCAGTTAAGACGTGTACTTTTACCCCAAGCAGATGCAGTGCTTGTTAATGGCAATAGTGGAAAACGCTATATTCGTAACTTTGGCATTTCTGAGGAAAAAATCTTTTTTGCTCCCTACACAACAAATATCTCCCCTTTTGTCGCTATCCCCTTATCTAAAGCATCTCACCAAGTTTACCGTTTATTATCAGTAGGACAACTGGTAGAACGTAAGGGATTACTACCATTTATGACGACTTTAGTCAAGTGGGGTAAAAATCATCCTGAACAAAATCTTGAATTTTGGATAGCTGGTACTGGAACTCTACAGGAAACCTTGGCAACACAACCACTGCCAGAAAATATTAAAGTCAAATTTCTGGGCAATATCGAATATCAAAAACTTCCAGAAGTTTATGCTGAAGCTGGCATTTTTATCTTTCCGACCCTAGCTGATGAGTGGGGTGTAGTTACTAATGAGGCAATGGCAGCAGGGTTGCCAGTATTGGGGAGTCTTTACAGTCAGTCTGTAGAAGAATTAATTGAAGATGGCGTAACAGGTTGGGTGTTTCGTCCAGATAATCAAGAAGAAATTTATACCGCCCTAGAAAAAGCTCTCGGAACAACTGAAGAAGACTTGTCCAAAATGCGGAGTATGGCTCGCGAGCGTATCAAATATCTGACTCCTGAGTTTGTGGCTGATAATATTTTAGAAGCTATTAGCTATATTACTGAGGCTAAATCTTGTTAAAATTATTTTGATTAATTATTCACAAACAATCTAAGTAAATAAAATGGATATTCAAAAAATATACCGTCCTTTTTTAATCTACTTTCGTCGCCAAAGATTGGAATTTCTTTACAAGTTATTTTCTATCAATGAATCAACCAATTTATTAGATGTTGGTGGGGATTTTTTTTTGGGAGCTAGCTAAAAATCTTGGTTTTTCTTCTCCACAAGTGACTATTGTGAATCTTTATTCTACTCAAGTAGATTTACCAGAAAATATAACTTGGGTTGTAGGGAATGGAAAAAAATTACCTTTTGAAAATATGGCTTTTGACCTGGCTTTTAGTAACTCTGTAATTGAACATTTATATGATTGGGAATCCCAGCTATAATTTGCTAATGAAATTCAAAGAATAGCTCCCAAATATTTTGTACAAACCCCTAGTAAAATATTTCCAGTCGAGCCTCATTTCCTAACACCATTCATACATTATATGCCTAAAAATATACAGAAAAACCTAGTTCGTAATTTTACACTTTGGGGTATTATTACTCGTCCTAACCAAGAATATTGTGATAAAATGGTGGAAGAGTTAAGGCTATTAAGTTCTCAAGAAATGTCTGAGTTATTTGCCAATGCAACTGTAGAAATAGAAAAATTTGCTGGTTTAGAAAAGTCGATAATCGCCATGAAAAATTAATTTCTCAAACATTACTTAGAATCTGCTCAAAAAGTCTTATGAGTGCAGTTAGGAGTCAGGAGTTAGCATAAATGGGAATTATAAAGGAGGTAGCAGTAAGAATTACCCCTTGATTTTTTGGCAACTATTCTGCCCAAAGTGACCATAAAAATAAATTGAGAAAATTACTGTACTGGATATTTTTAATCATCTTGTTTCTGTTTACTAGTCTAGGAAGTATTTTGATCTTCAAGTAACCAAAAATAATTGATCTAGTATCTCAAAACCATAACTTTATAGATGATTTGCTAAAACTCAACATCTACAGTAGGTTTGATATCAATTAGGTATAGCTATCACAGGCAAGATGCCTGTGCCACAAAGGTTTGTATTTGT
The DNA here is from genome assembly GCF_010672385.1 of Okeania sp. SIO2F4. GTDB lineage: Bacteria > Cyanobacteriota > Cyanobacteriia > Cyanobacteriales > Microcoleaceae > Trichodesmium. The sequence continues at coordinate 1,439 of NZ_JAAHGT010000728.1, read as the reverse complement.
ACTTCATATACTTGGAATCTGCTGTAAAGTTGTCAGGATGAAGGAGTGGTTCAATTGAGGAAAATTTCACGGTGGGTAATTCTTGTTTCCTTGTTTCTACTGGCTAGTATAGGGAGTATTTTGGCCTTCAATAACCAAAACCTCCAACCACCCACTACTGTTATTCCACCCAGTTTTTTTGGGATGCACGTTCATCATGTAGCCATACAACCTCGCCATATCAAACAAATTACACCCTGGCCTAGCATTCCTTTTTCACAACTACGTTTGTGGGGTGCTTATGTTTCATGGGCGGAACTAGAACCGGAACAGGGAAAATGGAACTTTCAACTTTTAGATAAATATATAGATATAGCAGAAAAACATAATGTAGAACTTCTACTAACATTAGGTCAGTCTCCACCTTGGGCCTCTGCTAGACCAAGCGATCGCTCCCCTTATCGACCAGGTTGGCCTGCCGAACCGAAAAATATAGAGGACTGGCGTAATTATGTTCGTACTGTTGCCACCCGCTACAAAGGAAAAATTCCCTATTACGAAATTTGGAACGAACCTAATTTAAAGCATTACTTTTCTGGCACTGGCAAAACAATGTTGAATTTATCTAAGGAAGCTTACCAAATTCTCAAGGAAGTAGACCCTAATATTAAAGTAGTTTCTCCATCCATGACCACAGTTGAGGAGGGTTTAGTTTGGTTAGAAGAATTTTTAAGAGATGGTGGTAAAAATTATTTTGATGTAATTGGTTACCATTTTTATGTACCAGTAGAGCCTCCGGAAAAAATGGTATTAGAAATTATGCGGGTGCGAAAAGTAATGGCTAAATATGGAGTTGAAAAAATGCCTCTTTGGAATACGGAGGCAGGTTGGTTAGGGGATGAACCTTTTAAAGATGAACAGAAAGGAGCGGCTTATGTTGCTAGAGCTTATATTTTAAATTGGTTGGCAGGAGTTGAACGTTTTTATTGGTATGATTGGGATAGTCCTGTAGGATTGGAGTTAAATATGACTGCTGAAGATGCTAAGACTTTAACTTCTGCTGGTATTGCTTATGGGGAAATTCAAAAATGGTTAATTGGCGCTCGGATGGAAAGTTGTAATTCTAATTGGCAGAAAACTTGGATTTGTCAACTTACTCGTAATAATAATTATCAAGGTTGGATTGTTTGGCATCCAGAGGGGAAGTTGGATTTTAAAATTCCTCAAGAATGGGGTGTTAAACAAGTTAGTAATTTAGCAGGAGATAGTTATAAATTATCAGGTTTAAAATTAGAAATTGGTTCTTTACCTTTACTATTAGATAGTTGAATTTTAATGGATAATTGATAATATTTCCGCTCTTGGTTCAATCCTCTTTACCAATTAGGGCTTGCGTATGGAAAGTCTCTTTGTAAGGGGAGGAGTCAGAATCCAGAATCCAGAATTAAGAAGGAATGGGA